>CABTWF010000028.1:0-23090 GCA_902488495.1 uncultured Streptococcus sp.
GCTTCCTAGTTTGCTCTTTGATTTTCATTGAGTATAAGCTCTTATCCTCTGGTACTTTCCAGAGGATTTTTCAATGCAAAAAGAGACTGAGGAAAAACTCAATCTCTTTTCTTATTCTTGATTTTTAACTTGACTGGTGGCTACATCTTCCCCAAACCATTTCTGGCTGATTTCCTGAAATTTTCCTTCTTGGTATAGTGAGATAAAGGCTTGATTCAGAGCAGCTAGCAAAGTTTTATCAGCAGGTCTAACACCCACTGCAAAAGCTTCACTTTCAAATCCAGCTGAAAAGACATTGTAGTCATTTAATATTCCTTCAGACTGGAGATAATAATTGGCATATACCCGGTCAATCAACAAGGCATCAATCCGATCGTTTTTCAAATCAATTAAGGCTTCATTGAAACTTTGGTATTGATTGGCCTTCTGGTCTTTCACTCGATTCTTGAGTAGTTCGGGTTGTCCTTCAAAATTCAAATATCCAGAAGATCCAGCCTGGGCCCCTAAAACTTTGTCAGTCATATCCTGAACTGAGTGGATGTTTTGAGACTTTTTAGAGACCAAAACTTGTTGATTTTCCATGTAAGGAATGGTAAAAGCAACCTTCTCTTTCCGTTCATCTGTTGCTGTATAGCCATTCCAGATGGCATCAATGGTACCATTTTGTAGCTCGGTTTCTTTCATATCCCAGTCGATGGGTTGAAATTTAATCTGAATTCCTAGCTTTTCAGAAACAGCTTGGGCCAGGTCAATATCAAAGCCTGCATACTGGCCATTCTTTTCCTCAAATCCCATAGGAACAAAGGTATTGTCAAAGCCAATGGTAATGCTTCCCTGCTTTTGATATTTGGCCCAATTATCCTGATTTGGATCACTTGCCTTCTGAGTACAAGCCGTCAGGAAGAAGCTAAAGAACAGAGCAAGTACAAGGGCAATTTTCTTTCTCTTCATAGGCACCTCCTAGTCCTACTTTGGATCAACCTTAAGAATCTGATCAGCAATGTTTTCCGCAAACTGAAGATCGTGGGTCACAACAATCTGGGTCATCCCACGCTCTTTATTTTGAAGGATAAGTTTTTCTACTTCTAATCGCAATTCTGGATCTAAGGCTGATGTAGGCTCATCATATCCAATAATTTCTGGGTTTATCATCATAGCGCGAGCTAAGGCCACCCGTTGTTTTTGCCCACCTGAAAGTGAGAACGGAAAGGCATCTGCATGTCCTGCTAACCCAAGTTGTTCTAACAAACCACGCGCCTTCTTCTCAGCAACTTCCTTGTCCATACCCGTCGTTTTTATCGGCGACAAGGTTAAGTTATCTAGAACTGACAAATGCGGAAAGAGTTGAAAATCTTGGAAAACAAATCCCAGAAGATTGCGCTTTTCTAGTTCGTCTATAGCTAGCGATTCGCCGTTATAGTAGATTTCCCCCGAATCGATGGTTTCCAGTCCAGCTAGCATACGTAATAGGGTTGTCTTTCCGCCTCCTGATGGACCTACGATTGCAAGGATTTGCTTTTCAGGAATTGATAGGCTGAAATTGGTTAAGATTTGTTTGCCACCAAAGGCCTTGTTGATGTTTCGTAATTCTAACATAGCAATCCTCCTATCTGTAATAACTGTACTTCTTCTCAAGTTTTTTCGCTACAATGGTTACAAGACCAATCATAATCAAATAAATCGCTCCAGCTAAAAACATAGGAACAAGACTAGCATCTCGATTGGCTGCTGTACGACTAGCCAAAATCAAATCTGAAATCCCCAAAGCATAAACCAATGAAGTATCCTTGACCAAACTCATAATTTCATTAAAGACGCTCGGTAAGACAATCTTTGTAACCTGAGGAAGAATGATATAGCGCACTGTGTCAAATGGACTAAACTTCAAGACCTTAGCAGCTTCATACTGTCCTTTGGGTATGGTTTCAATCCCTCCACGAAAGATTTCTGCAAAGTAGGCTGCATAGTTCAATACAAAAGCGATCACAGCAGCAGGCAAACGATCTAAACGAATCCCAATACTAGGGAGAACATAGTAAATAAAGATTAATTGCAAGAGCAATGGAGTCCCTCGCATCACCCAAATATAAAGGTCAATCAGATAATGGAGGGGTTTCCAACGAACTTGCAAAGCAAAGGCAACGACAATACCTAAAGGAATTGAAAAGATCAAGACCAGAGCAAAGACTTGAAGAGTCATACTTGCACCGTTCAATAAACTTGGTAATATCTCAAACATATAAGACATACTGCACCTCCTAAAAATTATTGTTCCTATTATAGCATAAATAAACAATTTAGCAAGGGTTTTTGTAAAAAAATTCTATAATTCTTGAACTATACACCTTTATCTAAGAAATAAGAGCGAAATATCATCTTACAGAATTCGAAGAATTATAAGGATTCTAGACGAGAATATAGGTTTAACTTCTAATTCTGAGAGAACAATGATCAAATTTTTTTATCAAATATCTATAAAGATTTCAATGATATAAAACTCTATTTACTCTCATTCACTTCATACCTCTAGAGATATAAAAAAAGAACCACTTTATAAGAATAGTATCATTTCTACTATCCATACAAGTGGCTCTTTGATGATGCCATAGCAAGGGCATCAAAATTTTTCAACTAGATTATTTAACTTTTTTGAAACGGAATAAGAGAATAGAACCAAATGCAAGTACTACTCCTACAACAGTAAGCAAGATAGTCATTTCAGATGTACCAGTATTTGGTAGTTCTTTATTTTCTTCTGGTTGTTTAGGTTTGTTATCTGAAGAACCCGGAGTCTCAGCAACATAAGTATTTGTGATGGTTGGATTATTACCTGTAACTGTTGCTACAAGTTGACCTTGACCATTGTCTACAACTTTTACTGTTACTGTATAAGCATTTTTATCATAAATTACACCAGCTTCACCACCATCTTTTTCAGTGATCGTGTAGGTGTGAGTTCCTGCAGTAGTGTATTCAATCGCCGGGAAAGCAACTGTTCCGTCTGCAGCATTCTTAGCTGTAGATACAAGTTTGTCGCCTTCTTTCAATTCAAATTCATATTTATCTGCCTCAAGAGTTTTACCATTTAGGACTTTTTTAGCAGTAATTGAAGTTGTTGCAGATTTAGCAGAATACGAATTTACAAAAACTTTATTGTCATATTTAACACTTGCAAACTTCTCACCATAAACATCTGTTACAGTAACTTCTGCGTTAATAGTCTTATCATCGTAAGCAAAACCTGGTTTTTGATCATTAACTTCTTTGATCTGATACTTATAAGTACCCACTGTAGAGAATTTAACGGCTTTAAATTTCACTTTGCCATCTTTATCATTCTTAACAGTTTCCACAACTGATCCGTTTGGATCAAGTAGTTGGAAGCTAAATTCTTCAGCAGCTAAGTCTTTTCCTTTTAACTGCTTAGAAACCTCAAATGAAACTTCTGTAGAACGTGAACCTGAACTAATACCTTCAGTTGTGGTTAATGGTGCAAAACCTTCTACATCAAAGTTTTCAGTTGAAGTCGTAATTTTAACGTTATTGAAAGCTTTCTTTGTTGTATTATCAACTGGTGCGGTGATACGAGTCTTATAAACTACATACAAACCTTGATTGGTTAGATCACCATTACCATTTGGAGTAATAGTGAAGTGATTAGAATCTTGAACAACAATGTGACTTGGATTCAAAAGAGGATGATGCTCATCTTTACCCCATTCAGTAAAGTAGTAACCTGTAATCTCACTAGCTAATACTTGTCCTTCAGGGATTGTATCTTGAATCGAAACACCTTCATAAGGATTGGCATATTTGTTTACGCGAATATACCAATTAATATAATTTGGATCGTTCGTATCTTGAACTCCCCATTTAGTAAATCCTGTTGGATCCTCATCTGGAACAATACGAGTCAAATTGTATACTCCTGCTCCAGGAATGTCGATTGGATACGATTTATTGAGTTCAACATTATCAGCCCATACAACAGTAAATAAGGCTGAAATTTGTTTCTCTTCAGGTAAGTTAGCAAAATAATCTTCGTTACTTACCGTCACAGTCGCTGTATTTGCAGACTTATTTGTCGTTAACTCAGCAACCTTAGTGACTCCATCGTTACCAAAGATTTCAGTAGTTGAATCTGATTCAATTTTGAATTCATTTGGTACTTTATAAACCATAAAGTCACCATTCTTCAACGTTGTTGAGTTGTCGAATTTGTAAGTGGTTTGAAGGTAAAATTTCCCTTCACCATACTCTGCACCGTCAACTAACTTATTATTGTTAATTGTCGGTACTGTCGTTAGCGTATAGCTACTAGATGGTAGTTCAGCAGCTTTAACCACATTGCTAGTTCTTAGTACTGGGATAAATACCGAAGCTACTAACAATAGCGCCATGAATGCATGAGAAAGTTTTTTATTAATCTTTTTCACAACATTTGCCTCCTTTATTTTTGGGGATAGATTCCCCTATTTATTATTATATATTCTTATATAAATTTGTCAAGTATTTCATAGTAGTTCGATGTTCAAATCATACCTTTAAACTCTTATTTTATAAGGTGTAGCAGGCTTTCATCGTTCAAAACTTCATCTAAATTGGCTATAAGAAATTCTAACATTTATATTATATTAGTAAAAAAGAAAAGACCTCTGAGGTCTTTCAAATTATTCATTTAAAGTCATTCGTTTCTGTTAATAAGATTTTACAAAAATTAGAAATCCTTAAAGTGTTTCTATGAGTTCTTGCATTTGAACATCATCTGGAACGAGTTTTAAATAAGCTTCAGCTTGCACTTTGGCTTCTTCAAAATATCCCAATTCACGTAGGAGATAAGTATACTGCTCCAGAAATTCAGGATTCTCCTTGAGATCAGACGATAGTTGTTGATAGAGTTCATAGGCCTTATCTAAATCCTCAATTTCCTGATAAGAACGGGCAATCATCCACTTGGTAAGGAGATTTTCAGGTTCTTGACTTTGGAGAGCGATAATGTCCTCAAACCGTTCTTGTTCCATATAAATGGTTGCAAGGCGAAGGAAAATTTCTTCTGTATCCTCTGCATCTTCTTTAGCAGTAAGGAGAAACTGCTCTGCACTACTAGGATCATGCAATTCATACGAAAACTGTGAAGCAGCTAGTAAGAGCCGAGTTTCAAATGGATTTTTCTCCAAACCTTGTTTAGCGATACGAAGGGCCTCTTCCACCTGATGTTCCTTATGCAACGCTTGACTATAACCATATTCATATCCTTCAAAATCAGGTGAAATGGTATCAATCTGCTTAAAGTAAAGAACAGATTTTTGATACTCTTCTTGGTCAAAGTAAAGACTAGCCAGTTCAAAGGCAGTTTGGTCATCGTATTCTAGTTCTAAAGCTTTCTCTAAGAATTCAGTTGCAGCTTCAAACTTACCTAACTGGGCATAAGCGTAGCCAATTCGCTGATAGGTTAAGACACCCGTTTGCTCATAGATAGAGCGATTGTCTAATTGAGCATAGCCCTGAATAGCTTCCTGATAATTTCCTAGCTCGCTATCCAACTCAGCCAAACCAAAAACTAATAAGGCATCATCTGAGTAATTTAGGGCTTCCAGTAACTTTTCACGCGCTACATCTGTCAATCCTTCCAACTGATAGAGGTCTGCCTTCAAGGCCAAGGCCGACACGTACCAGTCACTTTCAGGTGTGATTTCTTCTAAATAGGCAAAGGCTTCCTCAACATTGCCATCCTCACTAGTAATGCTGGCTAAATTCAGATTCACTTCTGGAAATTCTGTAACGATATGTTGGTAAATTTCTTTTGCTTGAGGATAAAAGCCAATTCCCTCTAGATAGCTTGCTAGTTCGTAAAGAACCTCACTTGAATCTGTTTCGAGGGCTTTGTGAAAATACTGATCCGCTTTGGTTAAATTCTGTTCATCCAAAGCCTGGAGCATACGTTGACTATTGTTCACTTTTGATTTCCTCCCCTTCTTCTTCATACAGACCGCTAACTTTTTTGTACCAGTTAAAGATAGCTGAGATAACGACCTTAGCAGAGGCATAGACAGGGATTCCCAGCAAGACTCCCCAAATACCAAACATAGAACCTGAAGTTAGGAGAACAAAGAGGACATTGATCGGATGGATGTTTAGCTGACTACCTAAAATAAGCGGAGAAACGAAGCGACCTTCAATCGTTTGTTCAACAATAAAGACAATAATCACTTTCAAAAGCATCACAGGTCCTGCTATCAAGCCCAAAACCAGAGCAGGCAACATCGCTAGAAAACTACCTAGATAAGGTACTAGATTAAGGATACCAGCCGTGATCCCCAGAGTCACAGCATATCTGAGACCAATAATCTTAAAGAAGATAATAAACATAATTGCCACAATAATAGCAACTGTAACCTGCCCTCTAACGTAGTTTGATAACTGTTTATTAACATCTGACAAAACTTGTCCAACAGGTTCTTTTAACTTGTTTGGGATAAATTTAGTTAGGTAATCCCGCAAGCCTTTCCCATCTCTCAAAAGATAAAAGAGCATGAAGGGTACGATAATAACCGCAACAATGACCTGGGAAACGCTACTGATAAAGGCGCTAACCCAGTTAACAGCTTGAGAAGAGATTTTGCTGGCCCACATGGTCGCCTCACTAGAAACATTGGAAAGAACCTGCTCCAACTGTGGTCTAAAATCATCGGGCAAACGTTTGGTTACAAGGTCATTGATCACCTTATCAGCATCTTCCAGGTATGTCGGCACATTCTTCGCAAAATTTAAGACTTGACGTTGCAGATTAGGAATTGCAACTGCCAATCCCCAAATGATAAAGAGTCCGATAATGACAAAAACAATACTAATGGCAAGAACACGATTGATCTTGTGCTTCTCCATCCAGTCCACAATCGGATTGAGGAGGTAATAAAGTAAACCAGATAAAATAACTGGCAACATGACAACCCCTAAAAAGTCCAATACCGGTAAAAAGATAAAACTAATCTTACTTAGAATGAAAATGTTCAGCCCCAGTAACAAGGTTACTAAAAATACAGTGATAGCTTTATTATCTAAAAACCACTTGAAGAACCAGGATAGGCTAAAATGTTTCTCTTTATGTTCCATAAATACATCCTTTCTGTCATTCTCTCATTATACCATTTTTAATCTAAAATAACTCTTTTTTAAAGTGCTTACATGAATGAATCTAGTGCTTCATGACTGCCATTTTGTGGTATAATGAACTTATCATTATTAAGAGGTATGGACATGAAAGAAACTGTTTATTTTGGAACTTACACTCGTCGCTTATCTAAAGGGATTTACAAGGCAGATTTTGATACAGAAACAGGCCAGCTTGCAAATCTTGAACTCTTTGCTGCTGAACCAAGTCCAACCTACCTTGCCTTTGACAAACAGCAACACCTATACACCGTAGGCAGCCAGGATGGTTTAGGTGGAATCGCTGCTTACAAGACAGATGGCGCTTTGCTAAATCATGTGGTTGAAGAAGGCGCTCCCCATTGTTATGTTGCAGTGGATGAAAAGCGTGGTCTCGTTTATGGAGCCAACTATCATAAAGGTCAAGTTCTGGTTTATAAACGTCAAACGGATGGTAGCCTCATCCAAACGGATCTAGATCAGCATAGTGGACAAGGTCCTCATGAAAACCAAACTTCCCCACATGTACACTATACAGACCTAACACCTGATCAGTATCTCGTGACATGTGACCTTGGTACGGATGAAGTAACGACCTATGATGTTAGTCCAGAAGGAAAACTAAATAAACTCTACACTTATAACAGCCAAGCTGGAGCAGGTGCACGCCACATCGTTTTCCACCACCACTATAAGATTGCCTATCTCATCTGCGAACTTAATAGCACTATAGAGGTCTTGATTTATGATGGGGTTGGTGAATTTGAACGCATGCAAGTTATTTCAACCTTACCAGATGGATACGAAGGCTTTAATGCTACTGCTGCCATTCGTCTTTCAAAAGATGGCAAATACCTCTATGCATCCAACCGAGGTCATGATTCCATTGCAGTCTATAAAATCCTCTCTGATGGTAGCTTGGAATTATTAGAGATTGTACCAAGCCATGGTAAAAATCCACGTGATTTCGACCTAGCTCCTGATCAAGAGTTTCTCATTGCTGTTCATCAAGATTCTGATAACGCAACCGTCTTTAAGCGCAATCCTAAAAGTGGCCGTCTTGCGGAGCTTTCTAACGACTTCCATGTCCCTGAAGCAGTCTGCATCAACTTCCCACATTAAAAAAAATGAACTTGAGTTTCAAGTTCATTTTTTATAGTCTATTTCCGACATTGATACGGTTGATAGCACGTTGCAATGCGATTTTTGCACGACGTTCTTGGTCAATCAAATGCTTGTCATGGGCTTCTTCGATTTCTCGTTCAGCTCGAAGTTTCGCACGTTCTGCACGACTGATATCGATATCACGAGCGCGCTCTGCTGAGTCTGCTACAATGGTAATGATATCATTAGCAATCTCGATAATTCCTCCGTTCACTGCAATCCAGTTCACATGAGTATCATCATCGATACGTTTTACCTTCACTTCATCAACCGCTAAAACAGCAATCATATTTTCATGTCGTGGCAAGATCCCCATCTCACCATCCAGAGTTCGTACCGATACAAAGCTGGCATGGTGATCATAGACGAGGCCATCTGGTGTCACGATCTGGACAGTTAAATGAGCCATAGATCACCTCTTAAAATCCCATTTTTTCTGCCTTAGCAATGACGTCTTCGATTGAACCGACACCACGGAAGGCATCTTCTGGTAGCTGGTCATGTTTTCCTTCAAGGATTTCCTTAAAGCCACGAACTGTTTCCGCTACTGGTACATAAGAACCAGGTTGGCCAGTAAATTGTTCGGCAACGTTGAAGTTCTGAGACAAGAAGAACTGGATACGACGGGCACGGGCAACCAAGGTCTTTTCTTCATCAGAAAGTTCATCCATACCAAGGATAGCAATGATATCTTGCAATTCATGGTAACGTTGAAGGACACGTTTAACCTCAGCAGCAACTGCATAGTGCTCCTCACCAACAATCTCAGGTGCCAAGGCACGAGAGCTTGAAGCCAACGGATCAACGGCTGGATAGATACCCAACTGTACCAACTTACGTTCCAAGTTTGTTGTTGAATCCAAGTGAGCAAAGGCTGTTGCTGGCGCAGGGTCAGTATAGTCATCCGCTGGCACATAGATAGCCTGGATAGAGGTTACAGAACCCTTCTTGGTTGATGTGATACGCTCTTGCAATTGACCCATTTCTGTAGCAAGTGTTGGTTGGTAACCAACGGCTGAAGGCATACGACCCAAAAGGGCAGATACTTCTGAACCAGCTTGAGTGAAACGGAAGATATTATCGATAAAGAGAAGCACATCTTGGCCTTCTACATCACGGAAGTATTCGGCGATTGTCAAACCAGTAAGGGCAACACGCATACGTGCTCCTGGTGGCTCATTCATCTGACCAAATACCATGGCTGTTTTCTCAATAACGCCTGATTCTTTCATTTCCCAGTAAAGGTCGTTCCCCTCACGAGTACGTTCCCCAACACCAGTAAATACTGAAATACCACCGTGTTCTTGGGCAATGTTGTGAATCAATTCTTGGATCAAGACAGTTTTACCAACTCCGGCACCACCGAAGAGTCCAACTTTCCCACCTTTTAGGTATGGGGCAAGAAGGTCGATAACCTTGATCCCTGTTTCCAAAATTTCAGATGAGGTAGACAATTCATCAAAAGTTGGAGCTTTCTTATGAATTGGCTGACGCTCAGCGTCTTCAGCAAAAGGAGCATCTAAGTCAATGGTATCTCCCAAAACGTTGAAGACACGTCCCAAAGTTTCTTTACCTACTGGTACAGAGATTGGACGGCCTGTGTCCAAAACTTCCATTCCACGAGTCAAACCATCTGTTGATTCCATGGCGATCGTACGGACCATACCATCACCCAACTCCAAGGCTACTTCAAGGACGATTTTTGTTTTTCTTTCGTCATTTTTGTAGACGACAAGTGCATTATTAATCTCAGGAAGTGTTTCCCCTGCTGCAAACAAGACGTCTACAACGGGTCCGATAACCTGAGCAATTTTACCTGAACTCATCTCCTTCTCCTATTCTATATAAGATACTGTCGGTTCCTAGCTCAACTAGGTCCTAAGTTCATTTTGATACGAGGGAGGCAAAGCCTTATTCTAAGGCACTAGCCCCCGCTACGATTTCTGTAATTTCTTGTGTAATCGCCGCCTGTCTAGCACGGTTATACTGGATTGTCAAATCATTGATGACCTTCTTGGCATTATCAGTCGCCGTTTGCATGGCGGTCATACCTGCAGCATTCTCAGCTGTCTTGGCATCGATAATAGCCCCGTAAATCATACTTTCGGCATACTGTGGCAACAACTGCTCTAGAATCTCATCACGGCTCGTTTCCAACTCAAAGGTCAAGCTATACTCTTCATCCGCTTCATTTGGATCCAAGTCAACAATCGGAAGCATTTGCTCCACACGCATTTGACTTGTGAGAGTATTGACATGATGGTTGTAGCAGACATACAATTCATCAAAAAGTTCGTTTTGGTACATCTCAATCGTTTTTGAAATAATTTTACGAACTTCATCAAAACTAGGTTGATCTGCCAAGCCACGTAGTTCATAGATTGGCTGAATACCACGAGCCTTAAAGAAATCAGCTCCCATACCACCGATACAGATTATCTCAAAACCTTTACCATCTGGATGGTATTCTTCTTTCAACTCCATAACGGCTTTAAGGATGGAAGCATTATAACCTCCAACCAAGCCACGGTCTGAAGTGATAACGATATAGCCTGTTTTCTTAACTGGGCGACTGATGAGCATTGGATTGGTTGAACCACCAGATCCGCTACCATGCAGAATATCCGTCAAAAGCTTACGAACTTTCTGAGCGTAAACTTGGAAGTTGCGCGCTGCTTCTTCAGAGCGACCTAACTTGGCAGCCGATACCATTTGCATAGCATTAGTGATTTGACTCGTATTTTTGGTTGAGGCGATTTTTGTTTTAATATCATTTAGAGATACTGCCATCTGACACCTCTATTCTTATTGGAAGCTGGATTGATTGAGAAACTCTGTAATCGCAGCATCCAAGACTGCTTCTTCTGGCAAGTCTTTTGTTTCACGAATGGTTTTCAAAATCTCTGGATAATGAGCATCAAAGAAAGTATGGAACTCTTCCTCAAAACGAACAATGTCATCTACAGGAATCGTATCCAAGAAACCATGTGTCAAAGCATAGAGAATGGTTACTTGTTTCTCAACAGGTAGTGGTTTATGAACAGGTTGTTTCAATACTTCCACAGTACGACGTCCACGGTTTAACTTAGCCTGTGTTGCTGCATCCAAGTCAGAACCAAACTTAGTGAAGGCTTCCAACTCACGGTATGAAGCAAGGTCGATACGGAGTGTACCAGCAACCTTTTTCATGGCTTTGATTTGTGCCGAACCCCCTACACGGGATACAGATGAACCCGCATCAATGGCTGGACGAATACCCGCATTGAAGAGACCATCACCAAGGAAGATTTGTCCGTCAGTGATAGAAATCACGTTGGTTGCTATATAGGCAGAGATATCTCCCGCTTGTGTCTCGATAAATGGTAGGGCTGTGATAGATCCACCACCAAGCTCATCAGAAACTTTAGCTGAGCGCTCAAGCAAACGGCTGTGAAGGTAGAAAACATCCCCTGGGAAGGCTTCACGACCTGGTGGACGACGAAGCAAGAGGGAAAGCTCACGATAAGCGACCGCTTGTTTTGAAAGATCATCATAAACGATCAAAACATGCTTGCCTTGGTACATAAACTCTTCTGCCATAGCTACACCAGCATAAGGAGCTAGGAAGAGCAATGGAGATGGTTGTGAAGCAGAGGCTGTCACAACGATTGTGTAGTCCAAGGCACCGTACTGACGAAGTGTTTCTACTTGTGTACGGACTGTTGATTCTTTTTGTCCAATCGCTACATAGATACAGATCATATCTTGCCCTTTTTGGTTCAAGATTGTATCAATTGCAATGGTTGTTTTCCCTGTCTGACGGTCACCAATAATCAACTCACGTTGACCACGACCAATCGGTACAAGGGCGTCAATAGCTTTCAAACCTGTTTGTAATGGTTCTGATACAGACTTACGTTGCATAACGCCAGGAGCTGGCGCTTCTACTGGACGAGTCTTGTCAGTATGGATATCACCAAGACCATCAACTGGACGACCAAGTGGGTCGACAACACGTCCGATTAGGCTGTCCCCCACAGGTACTTCCATGATTTTACCTGTACGGCGAATGGTATCACCTTCACGAATATCTGTAAAGTCTCCTAGGATGATAATCCCAACGTCTGTAGACTCCAAGTTTTGCGCCATCCCATAAGAGCCGTTTTCAAAGATCAACAGCTCTCCACTCATGGCATTTTCAAGACCGTGAGCACGCGCAATTCCATCCCCGATATAGGTTACAACACCAGTTTCAGTCACATCAAAATTGGGTTTGAAATTTTCAATTTGTTGCTTAATTAAAGCGCTGATTTCTTGTGCGTTAATTGCCAAAAGAACACCACTTTCTATTTCAAATTTTCTTTAACAACTCGAAGTTGTTGTTTTATACTCACATCAATTGTCTTGTGATTAGCAAAAATGACAAAACCACCAATGAGCCCTTCATCAATTTGTTCTTTAATACTCCGTACTTTCAGAGACATTTTTTTCTCTATCAATGGGAGCAGACGTTCCTTCTGTTCATCTGTTAAAGGATGAGCTGAGGAGATCGTGACTACAAAATGATTGGTTTCTCTTTCAAGACGATTCAAACAATCAACAATGATATCATAAAAAAGATTTGCTCTGTGATTGTAAATCAGAACCTGAATAAAGTTTTGCATTAAAGGTGAGACAGAGTCTTGAAAGAAACCAACTGTTTTTTCCTTATCAGACTCATCAACTGCCACCTGAGCTAAAAAAGAAGGTAAGCCCGTTTCTTCTGCGACTTGCTTGATTTGATCCAAGTCTGAAAAAATCCGGTCCTCTTCTCCTTTTTCAATCACTAATTGGACAAAAGGCATGCTGTATTTTTCAATTACCTTTGCTGTTTTCTTGTCCATTAGGCTTCTCCTAGCTGATCGATATACTGATCAATGAGTTCCTTATGAGCATGACTGTCAAGGTTTTTTGAGATGATTTTACCAGCGAGACTAATCGTCAAATCTGCCACCTCTCCCTTAACACTTTGCAAAGCCTCAGCTTTATTCTGAGCAATTTCTTGATTCGCCTTCTCTTTTAAGCGACCTGCTTCTACTTTAGCATCTGCCAGAATATCTGCTTTACTCTTCTCTGCAGTCTCTTTAGCATTTTCAATGATTGTTTTGGCTTCGTTGCGACTACCAGCCAATTCATCTTCACGTTTTTGGGCAAGAGTTTCTGCTTTTTGACGAGCCTGTTCAGCTCCATCAATATCAGCAGCAATTTTATTTGCCCTTTCTTCGAAGACACTTGTCAAGTTTGACCACGCATATTTCTTAACTAAGACAATCAAAAGGATAAAAGAGCCAGCGATTAAAATAAAGTTACCAATTAATTCACCTACTGTTACGTGCATCTGTTACTCCTTTCTACTCTTCTCCATCATTTATCTTATTTCCTAAGTACATAGAAGACAACATGGTAAACACATAGGCTTGGATGCAGGAAATAAAGACAGAAAAGGCTGTCCAAGCCAAGTTAGCACCAAAAGCAACTGGATACCAATATAGAGCTTGATGAGATAGAGTGATTAGCAAACTAGCCATCACTTCTCCAGCAAAGATATTTCCGAACACCCGCAAGGCAAGTGATAAAAAGTTGGTAAACTCTTCTAAGATATTCATGGGAGTCATAAAGCCAGGTGTGATATAGGCTTTTAGATATTTTTTAATCCCACGGCGACGAATCCCTTCAATATGGGTCATCAGGATAATTCCAAATGACAAGGCCAAGTCAAACTGGAGATTTGCAGTTGGCGATGTCCAAAGGTTTGTCCCATCTGTAGTTTGAAGTTTCGCCATCAAACCGAGGTTATTTGCCAGTACCATAAATAGAAATAGACAAAGGAAAAAGAGCGAGTAGTCTTTCATGTAGCTTTTACCAATGTTAGGTTCTGTAAATCCAATAACGAAGTCATAGAAATACTCAAGTACATTTTGCTTTCCTTTGGGTTTCAAAGTCATATTGCGACTTGCCCAATAGATAAAGCCAAAAACAACTCCCACAATCAACAAGGTCATGGCTAACATGGTTAAATCAAAGGTAACAGGACCAATATTGATGGTTGGATTGATACTTTCTTCCATCTAGAATCCTCCCTTTTCTTCTCGTTCCATTTGTCTATTTGATGACGAATGAAAAGACGAGGGTAACCAAGAACGTTCCTTCAATAAAGGCAATCCCCATGATCATTAAGCTACGTAATTGTGGGATGATGTCTGGTTGGCGAGCTGCTGATTTGAACAAACCGTTCATCAACATACCTTCTGCAAGAGATACACCCATACAGGCAAGACAAAGACCGAAAAATGTTAAATTCATGATGAATTCTCCTTTTATTTAAAATTTACTTACTTAGTTTAGTCCTAAAATTTTGATTTGTCAACTTTTTACTTACGTTGGAAGCGTTTCAGCTGATTTATTTCTATTTTTGCTATTTTTACCCTATTCTATAGAAAGTTTTTACATTTTAGTTTGCGTGTTTTTCTTGATTTTACTATATTTTCTGAAACAAACTGAAAAATCCAAGTTAAGAACTTGGATCGATTCATTTTATTTAAAATAGTAGGAATAGTGTTGTTTACAACCTGGATTAAATGGTGCACTGCAGTAAGGACAAGCCATCTGTTTTTGGTAATCTTGGAAAGTCATTGTCCTCTTACAACCCCCACATAAGATCGGTCGATCCTCAGAAAGCATCAAGGGATAGGGCGAAAACAAATGCGTTTCCATAGCATTGTGGCACTGATAACAAGCATAGTATTTTTTACACTCATAACACTGGAGGGAAACGATATCCTTTTCACCATGGTAATGAACGCATCTGCCTTCATCATCAACTAACAAACCTTGTGCTTGATTCATTCACTTTTCCTTTTCTAGGCACGAACTGTAACGCTGGTTCCATCTTCCTTATAGAGATTGATAAGACCTTCCTTGAGAGCGCGGACCATGTCCCCTGCTTGAACAGGTTGTGGGACCTTGATTGTCAAGAGTTCCATTGGATTTGGAGCACGGTCGATTTTATTGCCCTTGGCATCATGAAGATCTTCTATATAAGTCTCAAAATGACGGAAACCTGGTCCATAAAACTCAACTTGGTCACCTTCGTTGATTACGTTCCGTTGACGAATGGTTGCCGTTTGAGTCGCATCATCATAAGCAACCACTTCAGCGACAAACTTGTATTCAGGAATTTTACGACGTGCGCCAAATAACTGTTCATTTTCAGACGGCGTACCGTAGTAGAAACCTGTTGCCAGTTCACGTTGAGCAACCTTCCACATCTCGTCCACCAAGTCTTGTTTGATAGCCTCAAACTTCTCAGGGCTTTCTAGATAAGCATCCACAGCCGCCTTGTAGCAGTTTGTTACTGTCGAAACATAGTGAATCGACTTCATACGACCTTCAATTTTAAGACTGTCTACACCATTTTCAATCATATCCGGGATATGGTCAATCATAGACATATCGACGGCAGACATCGAAAATTCTTCTGGGATTTCACCTTTAAGACTCTTGCGTTCTTGACCAAAGGGCATGTCGTAGAGGTCGTATTTCCAACGGCAAGACTGAGAACAGCCCCCGCGGTTAGCATCTCGCATACTCATGTGGTTTGAAAGCGTACAGCGACCTGAGTAAGAAATACACATGGCTCCATGGACAAAGGCCTCAATCTCAACATCTGTACGTTTGCGAATCTCTGCCAATTCTTCCATGGAAACTTCACGGGCCAAAACCACGCGAGTTAGACCAAGTTCTTTCCAGAACTCTAGAGTTTCATAGTTAGTTGCACTGGCTTGAGTTGAAAGATGGATTTCTAGACCTGGTGCTTCTGTTGCTGCAATCATAATCAAGGCCGGATCTGACACGATAACTGCGGCAATCCCAATGTCACGCAACTTACGGAACCATTCGCCTGCACCAGCTTCGTTTCCTTCGTGCATAACCATGTTAGCAGCCACATAGACCTTGGCACCGTACTTAGCAGCGAACTGCACGCCTTCTTCCATCTGTTCAAAGGTGAAGTTTCCTGCACGGCTACGAAGACCATAGGCCTGCCCACCGATGAAGACTGCGTCCGCACCATATTGAACAGCTACTTTCAGCTTCTCTAAAGTTCCTGCAGGTGATAAAACCTCAGGACGTTTTAATGTTTTTGTCATTTTTTCTCCTATTTGCAATATAAAAGTTTGACGTTTTTCCTTCTCATTTTATAGTAAATAATAGATAAAATCAAGCATAGACAGATTGTTTTGACAATTCTAATCTTTTCTAAAATAAAAAACTAGCCTTTCTAGACTAGTTATTTTCAAGATAAAATTCAAAGCGCTCGCCCACGTATTGACTCTTTACATACTCGAAAGCCGTCCCATCTTCAAGATAAGAGACCTGAGTCAAGGCTAAAATGGCATGCCCTTTCTCGACTTCTAAGTAATGGGCAATCTTTTCCTTAGCCAATCTCGCATAAATTGTCTGTTGGGATTTTCCAATTCGGTAACCATGTTCTTGCAAGGTCTGAAAGAAATGACTGGTTACTTCTTCTTTTTTAAAATTCTTAATAAACTTTTCGGGGATAGAAGCTACTTCATAGACCAGAGGAACTTGATCAGCGTAACGCACCCGTTCCATTCGAATAATATTCTCTGTCGGAGTAATCCCTAGTTTAGCGACCTCTTGCTCATTTGGAATGGTTCTTCTGTAAGAAATGAGATGGCTGGAAGGTACTTTCCCCTGAGATTTAACAATCTCTGTAAAACTAGTCGTCCCCCGCATTTTTTCTTGGACACGAGTGCTAGAGACAAAAGTCCCACTTCCTACACGACGCTCCAAAACTCCTTCCTCAACCAAGAGAGAGATAGCCTGGCGTAATGTCATCCGGCTAACTTGAAACTGTTCCGCTAAATCTCGCTCACTTGGAAGTCTCTCTCCGATTTTCCAATGATGCTCATCTATATCCTTCTTGATCTGATCGTGGATTTTCATATAAGCTGGTAACATGATTCTCACTTCTTTTCTTTATTTTCTCCATTGTACCGTATTTGCTAAGAAAAAGTCAAACTTTGCCTTGTTTAGTTGGTAATTCGCCCCTATTTGTGATAGAATATTGAAAAAGATATTTCTTTTGAGAAAGGAAAAAGATGAGCAACATTTCAACTGATTTGCAAGATGTCGAAAAAATCATCGTGCTGGACTATGGTAGCCAATACAACCAGCTGATTTCACGCCGTATTCGTGAAATCGGTGTTTTTTCAGAGCTAAAAAGCCATAAAATCTCAGCCGCAGAGGTTCGTGCGATTAACCCTGTAGGGATCATCCTCTCTGGTGGACCAAACTCTGTTTATGAAGAGGATTCATTTGATATTGATCCAGAAATTTTTGAACTGGGCATTCCAATTTTGGGAATCTGCTATGGTATGCAACTTTTAACTCATAAACTTGGAGGAAAAGTTGTCCCTGCAGGTGATGCTGGTAACCGCGAGTATGGCCAATCACCACTTACCCATACCACTTCTGCCCTCTTTGAAGGGACTCCTGAAGAACAGATTGTTTTGATGAGCCATGGCGATGCTGTTACAGAGATTCCAGCTGATTTTGTTCGTACTGGTACTTCTGCTGACTGTCCTTATGCAGCTATTGAAAACCCTGACAAGCACATCTATGGTATCCAATTCCACCCAGAAGTTCGCCATTCTGTATACGGGAATGATATCCTTCGCAACTTTGCCCTTAACATCTGTCAGGCTAAAGGCGACTGGTCAATGGACAACTTCATCGATATGCAGATCAAGAAAATCCGTGAAACTGTAGGTGACAAGCGTGTTCTTCTCGGTCTATCAGGTGGTGTTGACTCTTCTGTCGTTGGCGTTCTTCTTCAAAAAGCAATCGGTGATCAATTAATCTGTATCTTTGTAGACCACGGTCTTCTCCGTAAGGGAGAGGCTGACCAAGTTATGGACATGCTTGGTGGTAAGTTTGGTTTGAATATCGTTAAAGCAGACGCTGCAAAACGCTTCCTTGACAAACTTGCTGGCGTTTCTGACCCTGAACAAAAACGGAAGATCATCGGTAATGAGTTTGTTTATGTCTTTGATGACGAAGCAAGTAAGCTAAAAGATGTAAAATTCCTTGCTCAAGGAACGCTTTACACTGACGTGATTGAGTCTGGTACAGATACTGCTCAAACCATCAAATCACACCACAACGTGGGTGGTCTTCCAGAAGACATGCAGTTTGAATTGATTGAACCATTGAACACTCTTTATAAAGACGAAGTCCGTGCCCTCGGTACAGAGCTTGGTATGCCAGACCACATCGTATGGCGTCAACCATTCCCAGGACCAGGACTCGCTATCCGTGTCATGGGTGAAATCACTGAAGAAAAACTAGAAACTGTTCGTGAGTCTGATGCTATCCTTCGTGAAGAAATTTCTAAAGCTGGTCTTGACCGCGATATCTGGCAATACTTCACTGTCAACACAGGCGTTCGTTCAGTCGGTGTTATGGGTGATGGTCGTACTTATGACTACACCATCGCCATTCGTGCCATCACTTCTATCGATGGTATGACAGCTGACTTTGCCAAAATTCCATGGGAAGTTCTTCAAAAGATTTCTGTACGTATCGTAAACGAAGTAGACCACGTTAACCGTATCGTCTACGACATTACAAGTAAACCACCTGCAACTGTTGAGTGGGAGTAGAGTTAATTAGTTAAAAAAAGCCTAAAAATCAATATTTCTAAGGCTTTGATAAAATATTTAGAAATATTGTAATACTAAACAAAAGAATATAATGGTAAATGAATTAATCACACAATTTTTAAAATCTCCAATTGGAAAGCTTAGCAATGATCTTTATTCTAAACTTGAAAAGTTCATTGAAAAACAGAGTCAAGATAGCACCTGGAATAAAGTTATTAACAATGTTATTTCTGCTACTGAGGGTTTTGATAAAGAAATTGCAGAAGTCATATATACTAGACTACCTTTTTTGAATCTCAGAAAACGACTTTTCGATGGAACTGTTCAAGACATTCATAAAGACTTTATCTTAACTTTGGCAATGGAATTAAGCCAGTTTAATAAGGAAAAAGATTTTGCAATTCCTGTTGGTCTTACAATAGTTGATAATTGTTATAATTCAAAGAATATTCCATTAGAAAATGATAGTTACGACATCCAAGAGCTCTCAAATATCATTAATAATCGTGAAAAACTATATTATAACTATTTTAAATTGTTTGATGATAAAAATGGAGTTGATAAAATTCAAATTTTTTTTCCAAAAAATGGAGAAAATTGGATTCGCTATTCAGAAGAATATTCAGTAATTATAAACGTGAACTTATCAAAGGGAATTTTATATGGCTTTTGTAGAAAAGGCTTTGATTATTATAAAATAAATAATAACAGTAAAAAAACTCTTAAATGTGCGTATATTGAAAACCAAAGAGAAATATTACGTTTTGAGTCTACTCCATCAGATAAAGAAAGTGTTATAATCTGGTTAAGATGAATTATCGATAAAAAAGAGTATGAGACTAATGTCTCATACTCTTTTTTATTTGCGTTTTTTCTTCGCTTTTTTCATTTTGTTGGCCATGCGTTTCATAGACTGTTTCATGGCAAATTCGCCTATTTTACCTTTTAGTCCACCACCAAACATCTGGCTCATATCTGGCATTCCAGCTCCTCCAAGACCTGACATATCTGGCATGCCGCCTTGTCCCATCATGCCTTCAAGGGCAGACATATCCATTCCTCCCATATTTGGCATATTTTTAGGAAGGTTATTGGGATTGATTCCCATTTGCTTCATCATTTTGTTCATATCCCCAGACATGACACCTTGCATGAGCTGTTTGGCCTGGTTAAAGTCTTTGATAAATTTATTGACTTCGACAAAGGTATTTCCAGAACCGGCAGCGATACGACGGCGACGACTAGGATTTAACAAATCAGGATTTTCGCGCTCCTCAGGAGTCATGGAAGACACAATGGCACGTTTGCGCGCAATCTGGCGCTCATCCACCTTCATATTTTGAAGGGCTGGATTGTTAGCCATACCTGGAATCATCTTGAGCAAGTCTTCCATTGGCCCCATATTTTGCACCTGATCCAATTGATCGATGAAATCATTGAAATCAAAGGTGTTTTCGCGCATCTTCTCAGCCATTTCAAGGGCTTTTTGCTCATCGTATTCTTGAGAGGCTTTCTCGATCAAGGTCAGCATATCCCCCATACCAAGGATACGGCTTGACATACGATCTGGGTGGAAGGTTTCGATATCTGTTATCTTTTCACCCGTACCAGTGAACTTGATAGGTTTTCCAGTGATGTGACGAACAGACAAAGCTGCACCACCACGAGTATCCCCATCAATCTTGGTAAGAATAACCCCAGTCACTTCTAACTGAGCATTAAATTCACGAGCAACATTGGCCGCTTCCTGACCAATCATGGCATCAATGACGAGCAGGATTTCATTTGGCTGAGCCAGTGCTTTAACATCACGAAGCTCATTCATCAAAAGCTCATCAATCTGCAAACGCCCTGCCGTATCAATCAAGACATAGTCGTTGTGATTGGCTTGCGCTTGCTCCAAACCTTGGCGAACAATTTCAACAGCAGGCACTTCTGTTCCAAGTGCAAAGACAGGAACATCAATTTGCTGTCCAAGTGTTTTCAACTGATCGATGGCTGCTGGACGATAAATATCTGCCGCAATCATCAAAGGACGTGCATTTTCTTCCTTCTTGAGTTTATTAGCCAGCTTACCAGCAAAAGTCGTTTTACCAGCCCCTTGCAAACCGACCATCATGATAATGGTTGGAATTTTAGGTGACTTGATAATCTCTGCCGTATCGGAACCTAAAACAGCTGTCAATTCCTCATCAACGATTTTGATAATCTGTTGGGCCGGATTGAGGGTATCAATGACCTCGTGTCCGACTGCACGTTCACGAACCTTCTTGATAAAGTCCTTTACAACTGGCAAAGCAACGTCGGCTTCCAGCAAGGCCAAGCGAATCTCTTTGGTTGCTTCTTGAACATCAGCCTCAGAAATTTTTCCTTTTTTACGTAAATTTTTAAAGACGTTCTGCAAACGTTCTGTTAAACTTTCAAATGCCATTTTTCTTCCTCTTATTCTCTATTATCAATGCTTGTTAAAATTTCTATCTGCTCCAGCAGAAAGTTATCCTTGGGATAACGCTCCAAGATCTGGTCAAAAATCTGACTGCGGACAATATAGTCCGAATACATGTGCAATTTCATCTCATAATCTTCTAGAATCTTTTCCGTCCGCTTGATATTATCATAGACAGCCTGACGACTGACACCGAACTCTTCAGCAATCTCAGCAAGACTATAATCATCAGCATAATAGAGTTCAATATAGTTCATCTGCTTGTCTGTCAAAAGCGCCGCATAAAATTCAAAAAGGGCGTTCATACGATTGGTTTTTTCGATTTCCATAACTTTTATTATACCAAAAAAACGATTATACTGCTAGAGTAGAAGCACTTCAAATAGACTAAGAAAAAAAGAACCTTGCAAGGCAAGATTCTTTTAGTGTCTGACTTAAATAATTGTTCTTCTGGGAACTTAATCGAATTAAGCTTCGATTTCTGTAACCATACCTGAACCAACAGTACGTCCACCCTCACGGATAGAGAATGTAGTACCTTGTTCTACGGCGATTGGGTGGATCAACTCAACGTCGATAGTCACGTTATCACCAGGCATTACCATTTCAGTACCTGCAGGAAGTTCGATTGAACCTGTAACGTCAGTAGTACGGAAGTAGAATTGTGGACGGTAGTTGTTGAAGAATGGAGTATGACGTCCACCTTCTTCTTTAGTAAGGATGTAGACTTCACCTTTAAATTTAGTGTGTGGGTTGATTGAACCTGGTTTAGCGATAACTTGTCCACGTTCGATTTCATCACGTTGAACACCACGAAGAAGGACACCTACGTTATCTCCAGCAAGACCTTCGTCAAGTTGTTTACGGAACATTTCAACACCAGTAACAACTGCTTTTTGAGTTTCTTCTTTGATACCAACGATTTCGATTTCGTCGTTGACACGAACAGTACCACGGTCGATACGTCCTGAAGCAACTGTACCACGTCCAGTGATTGAGAATACGTCTTCGACTGGAAGAAGCAATGGTTTTTCAGTGTCACGTTCTGGTTCTGGGATGTACTCATCAACAGTGTTCATCAATTCCATGATGATGTCTTCGTATTTAGAGTCACCTTCAAGAGCTTTAAGAGCTGAACCTTGGATAACTGGAAGATCGTCACCTGGGAAGTCGTATTCTGACAAGAGGTCACGGATTTCCATTTCAACCAATTCAAGCAATTCTTCGTCGTCTACCAAGTCAATTTTGTTCATGAAGACGATAAGGTGTTTAACACCAACCTGACGTGAAAGAAGGATGTGCTCACGAGTTTGTGGCATTGGTCCGTCAGTTGAAGCTACTACAAGGATAGCTCCGTCCATTTGAGCGGCACCAGTGATCATGTTTTTAACGTAGTCCGCGTGTCCTGGAGCATCGATGTGAGCGTAGTGACGTTTTTCAGTTTCGTACTCAACGTGCGCAGTGTTGATAGTGATACCGCGTTCGCGTTCTTCTGGAGCAGCATCGATAGACGCATAGTCTTTAGGTTGGTTAACTGCTGAAGGCAAGCGACGTGCCAATACAGTTGTGATAGCTGCAGTCAAAGTAGTTTTACCGTGGTCAACGTGTCCGATAGTACCAATGTTAAC
>CABTWF010000029.1:0-22707 GCA_902488495.1 uncultured Streptococcus sp.
AAAATTTAACTCAAAGGAGAGTAAAAAATGTCAATTATTACTGATGTTTACGCTCGCGAAGTCCTAGACTCACGCGGTAACCCAACACTTGAAGTAGAAGTTTATACTGAATCAGGTGCTTTCGGACGTGGTATGGTTCCATCAGGAGCTTCTACTGGTGAACACGAAGCAGTTGAACTTCGCGACGGTGACAAATCTCGTTACGGTGGTCTTGGTACACAAAAAGCTGTTGACAACGTAAACAACATTATTGCTGAAGCAATCATCGGCTACGATGTACGTGACCAACAAGCTATCGACCGTGCTATGATCGCACTTGACGGTACTCCTAACAAAGGTAAATTGGGTGCAAACGCAATTCTTGGTGTGTCTATCGCTGTAGCTCGTGCTGCTGCTGACTACCTTGAAATCCCACTTTACAGCTACCTTGGTGGATTCAACACTAAAGTTCTTCCAACTCCAATGATGAACATCATCAACGGTGGTTCTCACTCTGACGCTCCAATCGCTTTCCAAGAATTCATGATCGTACCTGCTGGTGCACCATCATTCAAAGAAGCTCTTCGTTGGGGTGCTGAAATCTTCCACGCTCTTAAGAAAATCCTTAAATCTCGTGGTTTGGAAACAGCCGTAGGTGACGAAGGTGGATTCGCTCCTCGTTTCGAAGGAACTGAAGACGGTGTTGAAACTATCCTTGCTGCGATCGAAGCTGCTGGATATGTTCCTGGTAAAGACGTATTTATCGGATTTGACTGTGCATCATCAGAATTCTACGATAAAGAACGTAAAGTTTACGACTACACTAAATTCGAAGGTGAAGGAGCTGCTGTACGTACTGCTGCAGAACAAATCGACTACCTTGAAGAATTGGTAAACAAATACCCAATCATCACTATCGAAGATGGTATGGACGAAAACGACTGGGACGGTTGGAAAGCTCTTACTGAACGTCTTGGTGGTAAAGTTCAATTGGTTGGTGACGACTTCTTCGTAACAAACACTTCTTACCTTGAAAAAGGTATTGCAGAAGGTGCTGCTAACTCAATCCTTATCAAAGTTAACCAAATCGGTACTCTTACTGAAACTTTCGACGCTATCGAAATGGCGAAAGAAGCTGGTTACACTGCCGTTGTATCACACCGTTCAGGTGAAACTGAAGATTCAACAATCGCTGACATCGCAGTTGCAACAAACGCAGGACAAATCAAGACTGGTTCACTTTCACGTACAGACCGTATCGCTAAATACAACCAATTGCTTCGTATCGAAGACCAACTTGGTGAAGTAGCTGAATACCGTGGATTGAAATCATTCTACAACCTTAAAAAATAAAATAGTTCGGTGAACTATTTTATCCCGAACCTTGAAATTCAAAAGTTCGGCCGTTGATTTAACAACGTTTCTAGCCCCTCGGATTTTTTCCGAAGGGCTTTTTTTCTGTTCAGGGGGCAGAAAGGGGACAGTGTTTATGGTATAATAGACAAAAACACTTGAATTAGAAAGAAATTATGTCTAAAGAAATTGATATTGAGTATTACCACCAGCTAGCCTTGCAAAAGCAGAAGGAGCATCGTAAAGTTTTAGCTAATCTAAAGAAAAAACCTCCTAAAAACTTAGATAAGATTGCGCAGCAGATTCACCAAGAAGTCTTTGCTGAGATTGATTGTACTGCCTGTGCTAATTGTTGCAAGACTTTGGGGCCCGACTTTAAAGAAGCAGATATCACCCGTATCGCTAAGTACTTTAAGATGAAATTACCAGCCTTTGAAGCAGAGTTTTTACAGGTGGATGAAGATAGGGATAAGGTTTTCAAATCTATGCCCTGCCCCTTTCTAGGAGGAGACAATCTCTGCTCAATCTATGATGTTCGTCCCAAGGCCTGCCGTGAATTTCCCCATACAGACCGTAAAAAGATTCATCAAATTAACCATTTGACGATTAAGAATACCTTGACCTGCCCTGCAGCCTATCTCTTTGTTGAGAAATTAAAAGATAAGTTATAGAATTTACACCTTTAAATCTTGTACAAAGATTCTAGGGTGGAAGTATCTTGTATTTGTTAGAATATAGATAGAATTGAACACGGCCTAAAAGCTATGCGAAAAAGAAAAAATTACCTAGAATCAGAAGAACCAGCGTTAATTTTCCAATTTTCACTTTGCTTTTAACGACCTTTGTATCTTGTGGAGGTAAGAAAAGAAGAATATGATGCATCAATTCAATCAAACCATGGATTATTTGGAGCAGCAACTGACTGGAGAAGTGGATATGAAAAGATTTCAGCAGCTATCGGGCTATTCTTACCCTCTCTTTAGCAGGCTATTTTCTATCCTGGCTGATATGACCTTGGCAGAATATTTGCGCAATCGCAGGCTATCAGAAGCTGTGACAGACTTGCGGGAAGGCTCTGAGAAAGTCATTGACATAGCAATGAAATACGGCTATGAGTCTGCTGACGCCTTCAGCACAGCCTTCAAGAAATTCCATGGTGCAACCCCCTCAGAAGTTCGAAATGGAAAACCTTATCGGGTCTTTCCTAGACTTCAATTATCCTTAAAAATTACAGGAGGAAAGAACATGGATATCAAGATTCAAAAGAAACCTGCATTTACCGTGGCAGGCGTCCTATTGGAAGCTATTGACAATAGCAAATGCCCGTCTGCTTGGGAGCATCTCTATGCCCATCACAGCTTGGAAAGCCTAGAAAGTTTAGGCAGTGGCCAATCCTTTGGCGTCTGCTCGGATGTCAAAGAAGGCGAAATCATTAACTATATGGCTGCTTATGATGTGACGGATAAAACTAAAGCAGAAGAACTAGGTCTGTCCATCAAAGAAATTCCAGAAGCTGAATATGCCATCGTACCAGTCAAGGGGGCTATACCAGCTAGCATCCACCATGCTTGGAAATACGTCTTAGAAGTCTTTTTCCCGGAAACTGGTTATCGCCATTCAGGAGCCCCAGACTTTGAAGTTTATTTCAAAGGAGATATGTCGTCCCCAGACTACCAAATGGAACTCTGGATACCAGTCATCAGGGACTAGATCATTTTCTGATTTTTTATAAAGATGCAAACCGAACTCTGTAGAAAGAATCTCTACAGAGTTTTTAATTGTTGACATTCATGTCTGTAAACAAACATACCATAATTTTTGTTTGGATTTTATGGGGTATGAGAATAGTTTTCTCGGTATAATAGTCCCATAGAAGATAAGGAGGCAGAGGAATATGCAGATGTATTTTGGAGATGTGTCGCTTTGCTATAGCTATTCATTGGCTATGGCACTGGATGCCTATGGTTATGACTTTAAAGCAGAGTTTTTAGAGGCAATTATGGTGATGGGCAATGGCGCTAGTATTGTAAAGGAAGATGAACGACACCCTCTAATATTCTTTGACAATGGAATGCCAGATCTTTCAATCTCTCATTCTTTAAAAATACTTGGGTTTGACTATGAGGACTTCTATCTAAAAGATGGAGTGAAAGTAGATTTAGAAGAGGTTAAAGGAAAGTTAGAAACCTTTCTGTCCAATGGTCCTGTTGTACTGGGACCTCTTGATATGGGCCATCTGATCTACAATCCCAATCACACAATTCTTTATGGTGTGGATCACTTTGTAACTGTGTATGCTCTTGATAGTCAGTATCTCTATTTGCATGATCCAGCTGGTTTTTCCTGTATAAAGGTTGCTTTTAATGACATTTTAGAAGCTTGGAAGGCAGAGGCTATTGACTATAAGCGTGGAGCTTATTCCATGTGGGGAAATTTTAAGAAGGTCAAGAGTCCTAGTCAGTCTGAAATCTATCAGGAAACAGCAAGGATTATGAAAAACCGATATCTGAATGGTCAAAATGGTGTTTTGGAATGCTATGCAAAATCAGTTGCTGAAAACGGCTTAAATACCGAGCAAAAACAATTGCATCAGTATTTCAGCTTTAAACTTGCTGCTGTTCGAAATCTCTATCTCAGTAAGTTCTTAAAAGATCATGATCCAGAAGGGGCAAGATTAAAAGAGGAATTGGCTACTCTATTTGGTCAAGCCCACCTTTCGTGTTTAAAAGAAGACTACCAAGAACTATCCCGCTTGCTCTGTCAGATAGCAGAAGTGGATGGTCGCTTTAGAGATTTATATGTAAATAAGTAAGTCTAGGGGCGCTCCTAACTTTTATAAAATGGCAAGTAAAAGCAGTTTTTCTTAAAATGAAGAACTGCTTTTTGATTATGGTATAATGAAGTGAGGATATGGCATATCCAACTTGAAAATGAAGGGAGAACTCCTATGCCTAGACCAAGAACAAAAGAGGAGCTAATGCTAGTTTCTAAGGAAAACTATGAAAAACTCAATCACTTTATCTCTAAATTAAGTGAAGAGGAACTACAGACTCCTTTTGATTTTTCAAAAGACCAAAAGAAAAAAGAAGCCCACTGGAATAGAGATAAAAATCTGCGGGATGTCCTGATCCATCTCTATGAATGGCATCAGCTGCTTTTGACCTGGGTACATTCCAATCAAAAGGGTCTTGAAAGACCTTTTCTCCCTGAACCTTATAATTGGAAAACTTATGGGGAAATGAATGTCGCTATTTGGAAGAAGCACCAGAAAACGTCCTTAGAAGAAGCTACTAGACTACTAGAGCAATCGCATAAGGAGGTTTTAGAGTTGTTGGAAGGCTTCAGCAATGACCAACTCTTTACCAAAGGTTTCTATAAGTGGACGGGAGGGACAAGTCTAGGTTCCTACTTTGTCAGTAGCACCTCCAGTCACTATGACTGGGCTCTAAAAAAACTCAAAGCTCATCAGAAGAATTGTAAGTGTCGCTAGTTAAAGTGGGTATGAGGTTTAGAAAAGGTTCTTCTAAGCTTCGAATAGCTTCATTCTCGTGATTTTTTAACTATTCTAGCTTTAGAATCCTTCAAAAATTAAAATTTAAGACTATCATAGACTTAGAATAGTAATAAAACATTTATTTTAATGTAATTCTAAACTTAGAATTACATTGATATTAAAGTAATTGTGCTGTTCGATGCTTAAAATGCCTTTATTCTGAGAAATGTTGACTATAAACTGCTTAGAATGGAGTTTTTCTGATATAGGATGATAGATAAGTGGGTGAGATGATGAACATACAAAAAGAGAAAGTTAGAAAAGAGTTGCTGTCCCTTTGTTTGGGAGAACTTACAGCCGTCCTATCTATTTGGTTTTGTTTTTTCCTTTTGAAAAATCGCCTTGGTGATTGGAGGAGTCTACTCTCCATTCTCTATCCATTATCTTTACTGACATTTATTTTGCTTCAAGGTTCAATCTATTGGGCGATTCTGATTAGAAGACTCTCGAAACCTCAGTTCGGAAGTGGAAATGTCCCTAAAATATATGGTGTGCTCAGAATACTAGATCTTATTTTACTTATTTCGGGATTTCCTTTTATTTTCTGGAACGCACAGAGTGTCCAAGTGGCTATTATAGCCACACTAATACAGCTTTTTGCCTTTATCGAATGGCTTAATTATTTCCTCCTACGCCTATCTTATAGTTTGAACCCGCTTGTTTTATGGAAACGAATTACTAAGGGAAAACTTGAAAAAAGCAAAATAGCCAAGGAGTTGGGGTAGGGAGTGTAGTATTTGAAAGTATTTCAGTCCTTTAAATTAATTCAGATTAAGATTGCTACATAGTTTTCTAGCTGTTAATTATTATGGTAAAATGGTCCATATCTGTGTTATAATATCACTAAATTTAAAGTGAGGTTATGATTTTGGTTTATCTAGAATTTGAAAAAAATGAAGCTTCAAAATGGATAGAACAAACATTTGAGGAGTGGCAAAGAAATTATGCAAATTCGTATAGAACGAATGAATCTTGGAATGATTCTTTAACTCCTTTAGAATGTTATTGTGCTGGTTTTATGACTAGAGTAAATGAGTTGTTAAGAACAGGTTCTAGTTCAGTAAACATTGAAAAACTTCATAACTTGAAAAGATTTTTAGATGATGATTTTAATTCTGCACCATTTATTCAAGATAACATTGTGGTATATCGTTATGTTGACGTAGATGAGTTTAATCAAATTTTAAATAGCGACACTGGGTTTATTGATAAAGGTTTTTTGAGTACAACACTGAATAAAAGACTCTATTTAGAACAAGATAATCGGTTAAACTATTTAGATACAGATTATGTATTGAAAATATATGTTAAGAAAGGAACAAAAGCACTATTTGTATCTGGATTTGAGTATTCAATAAAAAATGAATTTGAGTTACTTTTCAAAAGAAATTCAAAATTAGTGAAACGTACTGAACCTTATTGGGACAATGAGGTTCAAAAAAATATACTTGAATGTCTGCTAAAAGATTAGAATATTATGCCCCCCCTTTTTTTGAACCCCTATCTCCTAGAAAGGAAACTCAATGCCCTACAAATTTCTACTCTTCGACCTTGACCACACCTTGCTTGATTTTGATGCTGCTGAGGATGTAGCTTTGACACAACTTCTAAAAGAAGAAGGAGTTGCGGATATCCAAGCCTATAAAGACTATTACGTTCCTATGAACAAGGCTCTCTGGAAGGACTTGGAGCAAAAGAAAATCCGTAAACAAGAACTGGTTAACACGCGCTTTTCTCGTTTATTTGCTCATTTTGGACAGGAAAAAGATGGTAGGTTACTTGCCCAGCGTTACCAATTTTACTTAGCCCAACAGGGACAAACTCTTTCGGGTGCTCATGAACTCTTGGACAGCCTCATCGAACGTGATTATGACTTGTATGCTGCGACAAATGGCATTACTGCCATTCAGACGGGACGTTTGGCTCAATCTGGTCTGGCTCCCTATTTCAACCAAGTCTTTATCTCCGAGCAATTGCAAACACAAAAACCTGATGCACTATTCTATGAAAAAATCGGTCAGCAGATTGCAGGATTTGATAAAGAAAAGACGCTGATGATTGGAGATTCCTTAACTGCCGACATTCAAGGTGGCAATAATGCTGACATTGACACTATCTGGTACAACCCTCAACGAATCGAAAATCACACACAAGCCCAGCCAACTTATGAAGTCCATTCTTACCAAGACTTGCTAGATTGTTTGGATGCTATGTAGTGCTTTTCCTAAGAGGGGATGATATGGAAACTAAAGTCATTGAAGAGATTGACAATTTACTAAACCTCATCGAGCAGTATCAGTTAAAAGGTGTGGTTGCTCAAGTAAATTCGTTAAAAGAGTTAAAGTATATCATAAGCAATCATATAGAGTTAAGTACTCGAGAGAAGATGAATATCCACTATTCACTCTTTCTCCCTAGGGGTGGTTTATCTGAACTCTACTATATGGACGCTAATTTTGAACGGATGATGTCTGTAAATAATCAACTTTCCTATGCTATTGATACAATCGAAAAGTTTTTAATGGCTGATTGATACTGTGAATACTAATGTCAAATAATAGGGTCAATAACAGTATATATAAGAACTGTAAAAAGTGGTTTAGATAGCCACTTTTTGCTATAATAGAGGCAGTAAAAACGAAGGAGTTGGCGATGCAACACTCATCATGGCATGCTTTGATTAAGGAGCAACTACCTGAAGGTTATTTTGGGAAAATCAATCAGTTTATGGAGCAGGTCTATGCTCAGGGAACTGTTTATCCACCTAAGGAAAAAGTTTTTCAGGCTCTCTTGACTACACCGCTTGAAGAAGTTAAGGTTGTGATTCTAGGGCAAGACCCCTATCACGGGCCAGGTCAAGCGCAGGGTTTGAGTTTTTCTGTACCTGAGTCAATCCCAGCTCCGCCGTCCTTGCAAAACATTTTAAAAGAATTGTCAGATGATATCGGCGTTAAGAAATCACATGATTTGACGTCTTGGGCTGAGCAAGGAGTCTTGCTTCTCAATGCTTGCTTGACGGTTCCTGCTGGGCAGGCCAATGGTCATGCTGGGCAGATATGGGAGCCATTTACAGATGCTGTGATTCGGGTTGTAAATAATCTAGACAGACCTGTAGTCTTTGTACTCTGGGGTGCTTATGCACGCAAGAAGAAGGCCTTGGTTACCAATCCTCACCACTTGATTATCGAATCAGCCCATCCTAGTCCTTTATCGGTTTATAGAGGATTTTGGGGTTCCAAGCCTTTTTCCAAGGCCAATGCATTCTTAACAGAGACAGGACAAGAGCCAATCGATTGGCTTAGATAAGGAGAGAATATGCCTCAGTTAGCGACGATTTGCTACATTGATAACGGAAAAGAACTGCTCATGCTTCATCGTAATAAGAAACCCAATGATGTCCACGAAGGCAAATGGATTGGTGTGGGTGGTAAGCTAGAACGAGGGGAGACTCCTCAGGAGTGCGCAGCGCGTGAAATCCTCGAAGAAACAGGCCTCAAAGCCAAGCCAGTTCTAAAAGGTGTTATCACTTTTCCAGAATTCACACCAGATTTAGACTGGTACACCTATGTTTTTAAGGTGACGGAGTTTGAGGGTGACTTGATTGACTGCAATGAGGGAACCTTAGAATGGGTTCCCTATGATGAAGTCTTAAGCAAGCCGACTTGGGAAGGTGATCATACCTTTGTTGAGTGGCTTTTAGAGGACAAACCCTTCTTTTCAGCCAAGTTTGTTTATGATGGGGATAAATTGTTGGATACCCAAGTTGATTTCTATGAATAAAGGAGAAAGCAGATGCTACTAATCAAAAACGGTCGTGTAATGGATCCTAAGTCTGGTTTGGATCAAGTGTGTGATATTTTAGTCCAAGATGGGAAAATTATCAAAATTGCTCCGGAAATCAAGGAAGAAGGAGCAGAGCTAATTGATGCTACTGGTCTTGTAGTTGCGCCTGGACTAGTTGATATTCATGTTCATTTCCGTGAACCTGGTCAGACCCACAAGGAGGACATCCATACTGGGGCACTAGCGGCTGCTGCAGGTGGTTTTACAACGGTTGTCATGATGGCTAATACTAGTCCAACCATTTCGGACGTAGAAACTTTGCAAGAAGTTCTTCAGTCAGCTGCCAAGGAAAAAATCAATGTCAAGACAGTTGCGACTATTACCAAGAACTTTAATGGGCAAGACTTGACAGACTTTAAGGCGCTTTTAGAAGCAGGTGCGGTTGGTTTTTCTGATGATGGTATTCCGCTTGAGAGCAGTAAAGTGGTCAAGGAAGCCATGGAAGAAGCTAAAAAACTTAATACTTTTATTAGTCTTCATGAGGAAGATCCAGGTTTGAATGGGATTCTTGGATTTAACGAAAACATCGCTAAGGAACATTTTCATATCTGTGGAGCGACAGGAGTGGCTGAGTACGCTATGATTGCGCGCGATGTTATGATTGCCTATGCAACCAAGGCCCATGTTCACATTCAGCATTTGTCTAAGGAAGAAAGTGTCAAGGTGGTGGAGTTTGCTCAAGGACTAGGTGCGCAGGTCACAGCAGAAGTAGCGCCACAGCATTTCTCTAAGACAGAAGCTCTTCTTTTAACTCAAGGAAGCAATGCCAAAATGAATCCTCCACTTCGTTTGGAGTCAGACCGTCGTGCCGTTATCGAAGGTCTCAAGTCAGGTGTTATCACAGTTATCGCAACGGACCACGCGCCTCACCATGCAGATGAGAAAAATGTTGAAGATATCACCAAAGCACCATCTGGTATGACCGGTTTGGAAACCTCTCTATCTCTCGGTTTAACTTATTTGGTGGAAGCTGGTGAGCTAAGCTTGATGGAATTGCTTGAAAAAATGACTGTTAATCCAGCCAAACTTTACAACTTTGAAGCTGGTTACTTAGCTGAAAATGGTCCAGCGGACATCACTATCTTTGATGCCAAGGCTGATCGCCTTGTGGACTCACACTTTGCTTCAAAAGCAGCTAATTCACCATTTATCGGTGAAACTTTAAAAGGGCAGGTTAAATATACCATCTGTAAGGGACAAATCGTCTACAAAAACTAGATGGGATTCTGCTCTATAAACTATAAGAATAGAGAGCGTATATGTATCCAACCCATCAATTTAAAGACAAGTTTGTCTTATTTCTGAAGATATTTTTCCCTATCCTGATCTATCAATTTGCCAATTATTCTGCCTCTTTTGTTGATACAACTATGACTGGGCAGTACAATACCATGGACTTGGCGGGGGTGTCAACCGCAACGAGTCTATGGAATCCTTTCTTTACTTTTTTAACAGGGATTGTTTCGGCCATGGTTCCCATCATAGGCCATCATCTGGGACGGGGCAAAAAGGAAGAAGTAGCATCTGATTTTTACCAATTCATCTATTTAGCTTTCGGACTGTCTTTGCTCTTGCTTGGCATGGTAGTATTCTTAGCGCCTCCTGTCTTAAACCATATTGGTCTAGAAGCTCAAGTGGCGGCAGTTGCAGTTTCTTATCTTTGGTACCTGTCTATCGGGATTATTCCCTTGTTGCTTTTTAGTGTCATTCGGTCATTGTTAGATTCTCTTGGTTTGACCAAACTATCTATGTATCTCATGCTCCTATTACTTCCGCTCAATAGTGGTTTTAACTATCTCTTGATATATGGAGCTTTCGGTTTCCCTGAGCTTGGTGGCGCAGGAGCAGGGCTAGGAACTTCGCTAGCCTATTGGGTTTTATTGGGGATTTCTATTCTTGTTTTGTTCAAACAAGAAAGGTTAAAAGCGTTACATCTTGAAAAACGCATTCCACTAAATATAGATAAAATCAAGGAAGGTGTTCGATTAGGTCTACCAATCGGGGGAACCGTATTTGCTGAAGTAGCCATTTTCTCCGTGGTTGGACTAATCATGGCTAAGTTTTCATCGCTCATCATTGCCAGTCACCAGTCAGCTATGAATTTTTCCAGCCTCATGTATGCTTTTCCTATGAGTATTTCCTCTGCTATGGCGATTGTTGTGTCTTACGAGGTGGGGGCCAAACGTTTTGAGGATGCAAAAATCTATGCTCGTCTGGGGAGAGTAACCGCCCTTATTTTTGCAGGTCTTACCCTATCTTTTCTCTACATTTTTAGAGATCGTGTAGCAAGTCTATATGGGAATGACTCTCAGTTCATTGAAACAACTGCTGTATTTCTAACCTACAGTCTCTTTTTCCAGCTAGCTGATACCTTTGCGGCTCCGCTCCAAGGAATTTTAAGAGGGTATAAGGACACTATCGTTCCTTTCTATCTTGGCTTAATCGGATATTGGGGAGTAGCGATACCTCTAGGATATTTACTAGATCAAGTAACTGACTTAGGGGCATTTGCCTACTGGATTGGGTTAATTGCCAGCTTGATTGTTTCTGGTTGTTTGTATCAATGGCGTCTGAAAACCGTAATGAAAAGATTGAGCTAATTTTTGGAAAATATCCTGAAAAAGCACTTTGTGAAAAAATACTCTAACTAGAGAGAATCCCTGTTTTAACAGGGGTTTATTTTTTTATATTGTGAATTTTTATTAGCCATATACTTTGACACCGTATACTAAAAAAGGTAAAATAGTAAGGTAAGTACAAAGTTAGAAAGGCAAGATTATGTCAACTTTAGATAAAAATCTTTTGCTAGAGATGTTCCGTAAGATGGAAGAAATCCGTCGCATGGACTTAAAAATCGCTCAGTTAGTGAAAAAGGGAAAAGTTCCCGGTATGACTCACTTTTCTGTCGGAGAGGAAGCTGCTAACGTCGGAGCGATGCTGGCTCTTAATCCAGATGATCTGATTACCTCAAATCACCGTGGACACGGGCAAGCTATTGCTAAGGGGATTGACCTCAACGGAATGATGGCTGAAATCCTCGGGAAATACACTGGAACCTGTAAAGGAAAAGGTGGTTCTATGCACATCGCTGACCTGGATGCTGGGAACCTCGGTGCCAATGGTATCGTTGGTGGTGGTATGGGAATCGCTGTCGGTGCAGCCCTCAGTCAACAAATGCAACATACTGGTAAAATCGTTGTCTGCTTCTTTGGAGATGGCGCGACCAACGAAGGTGTTTTCCACGAAGCAGTGAACATGGCTTCTATTTGGAAACTTCCTGTTATTTTCTACTGCATTAACAACGGTTATGGGATTTCTGCGGATATCAAGAAAATGACCAATGTGGAGCATATCCATCAACGTAGTGCGGCATATGGAATTCCTGGAATGTTTATCGAAGATGGAAACAATGTCATCGATGTTTATGAAGGATTTAAGAAAGCAGTAGATCATGTTCGTGGTGGCAATGGCCCAGTCTTGATCGAAAGTGTAACCTATCGCTGGCTTGGCCACTCATCATCTGACCCTGGTAAATATCGTACGCGTGAAGAAGTGGAATTGTGGAAACAAAAAGACCCAATCGAAAACCTTCGCAAATACCTCATTGAAAACAATATTGCAAGTGCAGAAGAATTGGAAGAAATTCAAGCACAAGTCAAGGAAGCAGTAGAAGCTTCTGTTAAATTTGCAGAAGAAAGCCCATTCCCACCACTAGAATCAGCATTTGAAGATATTTACGCAGACTAAGGAGAAAGAGATAAAAATGGAAACAAAAACAATGTCGTTCCGTGACACCATTATCCTTGCTATGTCTGAGGAAATGCGTCGCGATGAAAATGTGTTCCTGATGGGAGAAGACGTCGGTGTCTTCGGAGGAGACTTCGGAACTTCTGTTGGAATGCTTGAAGAATTTGGTCCAGAACGTATCCGTGACTGCCCGATTTCTGAAGCTGCCATCTCGGGAGCAGCAGCAGGAGCAGCCATGACAGGACTTCGTCCAATTGTCGATATGACCTTCATGGACTTCTCGGTTATTGCCATGGATAATATCGTCAACCAAGCTGCTAAAACACGTTATATGTTTGGTGGTAAGGGTCAGGTTCCAATGACTGTTCGATGTGCAGCTGGTAACGGAGTTGGTTCTGCGGCCCAGCACTCGCAATCTCTAGAGTCTTGGTTTACACACATCCCTGGTCTCAAGGTTGTAGCTCCAGGTACGCCTGCGGACATGAAAGGACTGCTCAAGTCTTCTATCCGTGATAACAACCCAGTTATCATCCTTGAATACAAGTCAGAATTTAATCAAAAAGGGGAAGTTCCAGTTGATCCAGACTACACAATCCCACTTGGGGTTGGGGAAATCAAACGCCAAGGTACAGATGTAACAGTCGTTACTTATGGAAAAATGCTTCGCCGTGTGGTTCAAGCTGCTGAAGAATTAGCAGAAGAGGGAATTTCAGTTGAAATTGTGGACCCACGTACCCTCGTTCCACTTGATAAGGATATCATCATTAACTCAGTGAAGAAGACTGGTAAGGTCGTTCTGGTCAACGACGCCCACAAAACAAGTGGCTATATCGGAGAGATTTCAGCTATTATTTCAGAATCAGAAGCATTTGACTATCTAGATGCACCAATCCGCCGTTGCGCAGGAGAAGATGTACCAATGCCTTACGCACAAAACTTAGAAAATGCAATGATTCCAACAGTTGAAAGCATCAAAGATGCAATCCGTAAGACATATAACAAGGAATAATACATAATATAAGTTATGTAAATAAAATAAAAAAGACGAGAAACTTTGTATCTTTTAGGTGCAGAACTCTTTTCGTCCTTAATATCTTAGTATAGAATTGGAGAGGTCATGGCTGATGACAAGCTAAGAGCGACTCCTGCGGCTAGAAAGTTAGCGGATGATCTAGGGATCAACCTCTACGACGTTTCTGGCTCAGGTGCAAACGGTCGTGTCCACAAAGAAGACGTGGAAACTTATAAAGACACAAATGTGGTTCGCATTTCGCCACTTGCAAAACGAATTGCCCTCGAACATAACATTGCTTGGCAGGAAATCCAAGGAACGGGTCACCGTGGTAAAATCATGAAGAAGGACGTTTTGGCCTTACTTCCTGAAAATATCGAAAACGACACCATCAAGTCTCCTGCTCAAATCGAAAAAGTGGAAGAAGTTCCAGACAATATCACTCCTTATGGTGAGATTGAGCGTATTCCAATGACACCAATGCGTAAGGTTATCGCGCAACGTATGGTTGAATCTTACCTAACTGCGCCAACTTTCACACTCAACTACGATGTCGATATGTCAGAAATGTTGGCTCTTCGTAAGAAGGTTCTTGAGCCAATTATGGAAGCGACTGGTAAGAAGACTACTGTAACAGACCTTCTTTCACTCGCTGTTGTGAAAACATTGATGAAACACCCATACATCAATGCTTCATTGACAGAAGACGGCAAGACCATTATCACTCATAACTATGTCAACCTTGCGATGGCGGTTGGGATGGATAACGGATTGATGACACCAGTTGTTTACAATGCTGAAAAAATGAGCTTGTCAGAGTTGGTTGTAGCCTTTAAGGATGTCATTGGTCGTACCTTGGATGGCAAATTGGCTCCAAGTGAGTTACAAAACTCAACCTTCACAATTAGTAACTTGGGAATGTTTGGCGTTCAGTCCTTTGGGCCAATCATCAATCAGCCAAACTCTGCTATCTTGGGTGTGAGCTCAACAGTAGAGAAACCTGTCGTTGTTAATGGCGAAGTTGATATTCGTCCTATCATGAGCCTTGGTTTAACTATTGACCACCGTGTTGTAGATGGTATGGCTGGTGCTAAGTTTATGAAAGACTTGAAAGCCTTGATTGAGAATCCGATCTCAATGTTGGTTTAAGTCAGCTATTGTTATTTTAGAGATTTAGAAGGAAGTAAGACATGGCCTTAGAAGTAATTATGCCAAAAGCCGGCGTAGATATGACAGAAGGACAAATTGTCCAATGGAATAAAAAAGTCGGTGAATTTGTAAAAGAAGGAGAAATCCTTTTGGAAATCATGACTGACAAAGTCAGCATGGAATTGGAAGCCGAAGAAGATGGATACTTGATTGCCATCCTTAAAGGAGATGGTGAAACTGTCCCTGTAACTGAAGTTATCGGTTACCTTGGAGAAGAAGGGGAAAACATCCCAACAGCTGGAGCAGCTGCGCCAGAATCAAAACCTGCACCTGCAGCTAGTGCCTCAAACGACGATGGTAAGAGCGATGATGCCTTTGATATCGTTGTGATTGGTGGAGGTCCTGCTGGTTATGTTGCAGCCATTAAAGCTGCCCAACTCGGTGGGAAGGTTGCCCTTGTTGAGAAATCTGAACTAGGTGGAACCTGTTTGAACCGTGGCTGTATCCCAACTAAGACCTACCTTCACAACGCAGAAATCATCGAAAACATCGGTCATGCAGCAAATCGCGGTATCGTCATCGAAAATCCAAACTTCACTGTTGATATGGATAAACTTTTAGAAACTAAATCTAAAGTTGTCAATACCTTGGTAGGTGGTGTTGCGGGTCTTCTTCGTAGCTACGGAGTTACTGTTCATAAGGGTGTTGGTACAATCACTAAAGACAAGAATGTCTTGGTAAATGGTTCTGAATTGCTTGAAACCAAGAAAATTATCCTTGCCGGTGGTTCTAAAGTAAGCAAAATTAACGTTCCTGGTATGGAATCTCCACTTGTGATGACCAGCGATGATATTCTTGAAATGAACGAAGTTCCAGAAAGCCTCGTAATCATCGGTGGTGGAGTTGTCGGTATCGAACTCGGCCAAGCATTCATGACATTTGGTTCAAAAGTAACTGTTATCGAAATGATGGACCGTATCGTGCCAGCTATGGATGCGGAAGTGTCTAAGAATCTTCGCTTGATTCTTGAGCGTAAAGGTATGACCATCTTGACAGGTACAAAATTGCAAGAAATCATCGAAGAAAATGGTCAACTTCGTATCAAAGTTGAAGGAAAAGACGATATCATCGCAAGCAAAGCCCTTCTTTCAATCGGTCGTGTGCCAGACCTTGAAGGAATTGGCGATGTTGAGTTTGAATTGGATCGTGGACGTATCAAGGTCAACGAATACATGGAAACTTCTGTTCCAGGTATCTACGCACCAGGTGACATCAACGGTACTAAGATGTTGGCGCACGCAGCCTTCCGTATGGGTGAAGTTGCTGCTGAAAATGCCCTTAAAGGAAATCATGCTGTTGCGAAACTCAACTTGACTCCGGCAGCCATCTACACTCTTCCTGAAGTAGCAGCAGTAGGTCTAACTGAAGAACAAGCTCGTGAGAAATACGATGTTGCCATCGGTAAATTCAACTTTGCAGCCAACGGTCGTGCCATTGCATCTGATGCTGCTCAAGGTTTCGTAAAAGTTATTGCTGATAAGAAATACGGGGAAATCCTTGGTGTGCACATCATTGGTCCTGCAGCCGCAGAATTGATTAACGAGGCATCAAGCATTATCGAAATGGAAATCACTGTTGAGGAAATGCTGAAGACCATCCACGGACACCCAACCTACTCTGAAGTGATGTACGAAGCATTTGCGGATGTTTTAGGAATGGCCATCCATTCACCTAAGAAAAAATAAATAAGTTTTTCAACTAAATTTTCTTAAAGTAGTACGGACGGCAGCGACCTCTATTAGAGTTCCATGCCTAAAAATTGAGCCTCTTGTCTCAATTTTTCCGAGAAATGTAACGATAACACGTTACATTTCTTTTTACCACTTTAGAAAATTGGATTGCTATGAACAGAATTTAAAAACTAATTTTTTGGAAATACTATGAAATACATTATCAATCATTCAAACGACACTGCTTTTAATATCGCCTTGGAAGAATATGCCTTTAAACACTTACTGGATGAGGATCAAATCTTCCTACTTTGGATTAACAAGCCATCTATCATTGTCGGGCGTCACCAGAATACTATCGAAGAAATCAACCGTGATTATGTTCGAGATCATGGTATTGAGGTAGTCCGCCGTATCAGTGGTGGTGGAGCTGTTTATCACGATTTAAACAACCTCAACTACACCATCATTTCAAAAGAAGATGAAAACAAGGCCTTTGACTTCAAGAGCTTCTCAACTCCAGTTATCAATACCTTGGCTCAACTCGGTGTCAAAGCTGAATTTACAGGGCGTAATGACCTTGAGATTGATGGCAAAAAATTCTGTGGTAATGCCCAAGCTTATATCAATGGACGTATTATGCACCATGGTTGCTTGCTCTTTGACGTTGATTTATCAGTCCTTGCTAACGCCCTCAAGGTTTCAAAAGACAAATTTGAATCAAAAGGTGTGAAATCTGTCCGTGCCCGTGTAACCAATATTGTCAATGAATTACCAGAAAAAATCACAGTTGAAGAATTCCGTGATTTGCTATTGGAATACATGAAAAAAGAGTATCCAGAGATGACTGAATATGTTTTTTCTGAGCAAGAATTGGCTGAAATCAATCGTATCAAGGATACCAAGTTCGGTACTTGGAACTGGAACTACGGTAAATCACCTGAATTTAACGTCCGTCGTGGAACAAAATTCACCAGTGGTAAGGTCGAAGTTTTTGCCAACGTCATTGAATCAAAAATCCAAGATATCAAGATTTATGGTGACTTCTTTGGTATCGAGGACGTTGCAGCTGTAGAAGATGTCCTTCGTGGAGTGAAATACGAACGCGAAGATGTTCTTAAAGCTCTAGAAACTATTGATATTACACGCTACTTCTCTGGAATTAGCCGTGAAGAAATCGCTGAAGCAGTAGTGGGGTAAGGAAAAAGAATCCATTTATGATGGATTCTTTTATTAGGGTTAAACTTAATAATCATGCTGATTAGATTATAAAAGAGATGAAAAATGAAAAGGAGTTATTCATTGATGTTAGAAATTCCAGTAGAAAGCCTTAATCTATTTGAACAGTTAGACCGCAATGTTGTTGCTTTCTATAGAAATGAAGAAATTTATCAAACTGAAAGTTTAAATATAAGCATCACACAAGAACATTATGATATGAAATACAAAGAGCTTCAGCCTTTAGGATACCAGGCTGTTCAAATACCTTTAGGAATGGCTTTAGATAATGTAATCCAGCAAGCATATTTCCAAAATCTTATAATTGGCGGTCTTCTGCCCGATGAAATCAAAGAAAACAAAGAAGACTTAATGCCTTTGAAAGATATTGTTGATAGTTTTTGTATTATGTATGCTGCAGCGAATAACCGACTAGAAAATAGTAAAGCTTATGAATTTATGAAAGATAAGACAGTATTCTTTATTGGTAAACTGTTAACTGACGATCTTAAAAATGGTGACGAAATTTCGTATATGGGAATCGGAAGAGAATCAGCTGATGGAACTTCTTATGAAGCAGTAAAATGTTTTCTAACTAAAGAGAGTGCTGAGCAGTTCAATGATTCAAAAAAACCTATAAGCTCAGCAAATCTAGCCTATCTGCAAGCCTTTTGGGGTAAACCCGTAATTATAGAGCCACACCGTAACTACTGGATTGAGTTTAAATAACTAAAAAACGAAAGATAAAAGGAATTGATCTTTCGTTTTTTAGCGATAGTTGATTTACATAATTTATAATATGTAATATTCATAAACTGTCTAAAGCATTCTTTTGTTCATCGTTGACAATATGAGTATAGAGGTCAGTGACTTGTGTACTAGCGTGACCTAGCTGATGGCTGACCAAAACTTGCGATTTAGTAGCATCATAGAGCCTAGTCGCCAGGGTATGGCGTAGTTTGTGTGGAGTTACACGGACTTTGAAGTCCTCAGAATATTTAGCAACCATCTTTTCAACACTAGAAGCATCAATACGATTGGGAACGCCACGATATAAGGTCAAAAAGAGCGCTGTATCTGTCTTTTCCGTCTTATAGCGTTGATTTCGAATGGCGAGATAATTCTCTAGATAAGGTTTTGCAAAGGCCGCGACATTGACCGAGTCACGTTTGCCCCCTTTTCGAGTGACATCGATCACCATCATTTTGAGATTAAGGTCTCTTAGATCCAGATTAACAGCTTCAGATAGGCGAACACCAGACGCCAAGAGAAGGGCAATAATGGCTAAATCACGTTCTTTATTTTTATTGAATGACGAGAGGGCACGATTTGAGAGCTGTTGTGGATACTCCTGGTCGATATAGGTTAGAAAACCTTCTGTTTCATCACCTAGAAAGAGTTTTTGCTTGATGTTTTCAGCTCTAGCAGCAAGTGTTTCTTTCTTTTTCTTGGTTGAAACTTTCTTCATTACATTACGATAGAAATAGGGTTCTCCCTGGTCGTTTTCAACCTCCTCGGTCAGATACTTGTAAAGACTGGAAAGCGCTGACAAGGTCCGATTGATGGTCGTCTGAGAGACACCTTGCTTGGTTGTATTAGCATTCAGCAAAGGTCGTTCACGTAGATACAGGATAAAGGATTCCATATCTTTTTTAGACATATTTTCCAAGACTGATAAAGGAATGTCAGACATTTTATCAACATTTGAAATACCAGACTCCAAAACCCAGCTGAAAAATCGATCGTATTCCTTGAGGTATTCGTACAGAGTTGTAAAACTGTAAGGAACAGCAAGCTTTGATTGGTAGTATTCCAAGACATACCAGGGCATGATTTGTTTTAGTTTGTCGATTCGTTCCAGTAAAATCTCACGTTTCATGTATTTTCTCCATAATTAAGTCTACTAGTAGTATAGCATAGACTCCTATATTTTTCAAGAAAATTATAGTTTTTCGGAAAGATGTTATAAGAAACTTAAAAAAGAAGTCTAACTTTCCCCCAGTTATCTTGAACCCTTTATTAAATTTCATCATACTTGAGCAACATGTTCGGTATCTTTTCTTCAAGACTCTTGCGAACTTTACCTTGAATTGCAGTGTCCATTTGGCTGTTTATGCTTGTAATAGTTGATTTGGTTTCTGTAGCAATTTTCTTAGCTGCCTTATTAAAGTTATCTTTTAATTTATTCTTTGCTGTTATTGCTAACTTTGCTTCCGTAATGATTCGGTTTCTTTCCATCATTCGATACATTTGTTTCAGCGCATATTGGTATTCTTCATCTGTGTAGTATTCATTCATTGGTGCTTGCATAATCTCTCCTTAGTTTGTGAAATTCTTCGTCTAAATCATTTCTTTTTTTGCGAAACTCGTTATCGTATTTTTCTCTCTCATCTTCGAGTTTAACCCTATGATCTCTGTATACTTGATTCGAAAAGTGTCTCAAATTTTCTATTTCTATAAAATAGTCTCTAACATCATCAGCCGTTGACGAAAATTTTCTCAAGATTTGATACATTTTATCAACTTCTTCGGAAATTAGTTTTTCTAAGTTTGCATTTCGTTCGTCTAGATCAAGGGCTTTGTTATCGAGTTTCTTCTTTTCTTGATAATATTGGTCTTCTAGAGCAAATAGTTCCCTTTCTTTCTCTTTTATTTCCTCCCATTTTACATCTTTTCTTTCCATTGTCGAAACTCCTTACCTAATTGCTTATCTGTTGCTACTGTTTTTTCGATGACTTCCTGTAATTGTTTATCCATATTTTCAAATGCTTGTGCGGAAACATTCATCTTAGTGGTTGTTTGATTTGTCTCTGTCTGAAACGTATCGATAAACTGTGCTTGAGTGATACCTTGACTAGCAAAAACGGCATCAACCTCATAGGGAGCCAATGCTGTGTAGCTCGTAAAGTCGATTTTTGACCAAATTTCTTGTAATTCCTGATTGGCTTTTTTGGCTAAGGCGCTCACTTCATCAGCTCCAGTTCTTGCTGCTGTAGCCATAGATGATGATAGGATAGAACCTTGAGCTGCATCTAAGTATATTTCCTCAGAACTACTAAGACCACCTGATGACCATTTTGATTTCAAGTCCTTGTAATGAGCCATTCCTCGGAGACTGTTGGCATAGGCTCGATAAACGCCACTGATTAAGGGGTTCCCTCCTTTGCCATCTACAAGTTGACCAGTTGCAGGATCAAACTCCCAGTCACCAATTTTATGACTCGAACCATCAAGCCAGTGAATCGTACTAGGCATAGAATTTGTAGTGGTAGTATTATACCATTCTGGATGGTTAAAATCATTCCAACGTACTACATCATCATGTTTTCTACGGTAATCTATAAACATAGAAGGGTTACTTTCAATAAATGCTTTTTCTTCCAGTGTGAGTGCACCGTATTTAAACCAAGCATTAAAGGTGGTTGTAGGGATGTGGTATTTAGCTCCTACCTTCAGCATGTAGGAACCCTGTGAATAACCGGATAGTTGGCTGACTTCGTATCGGGGGTCGTCCATAATCTCTTTTACGAATTGGTCAGCAACCTTATATTGTGGAGATAAATAAGTTTGCCTTGCAATTATGGCACTATTGACGTCGCGTGAGCTGAACATAGTTTTATTCACCGGACTATCAGGATCCGTTCCAGCAGCAATCACGGCTACATTTTTATAATCTGGTTTGCCGTTGACAATAGGTGCAACTGCCAGTCCATCAAAACCTGTTTCAATGTCAGACTTAGTGGCAACAACACGGAATTCTTGACCATCGGAGGTGGTTATTGTGTTGGTTTCGTAGCTAGCTAATTCAGAGTCAGCTTTACTAACAACAAGCTTCTTATGTTTTCGTCTAGCAAACTCAGAATTCACACTGTAAACTGCAGTATCTCTATTTAAATTATTAAGCTGTTTATCTGTATAACTAAATGACATTATTGTTCTCCTTCATCATTATTAGAATAAGTTATCCTAATTTTTGAAGCAGTTTTACCTTTATTTTCATTTAAAAATTGTCTATCTTTTACTCTATTCTCCCATTCCAATGAAGCATCTGTTATTTCTTCAGTGTCTAGAGAATATCCAACACCATACTTAATTTTTTCTTCATGTTTAAATTTGATTTCTACATCACAAGACCACGAACCCGGAGGGTTTGTGTATTCTGGATTAGAAATCTTAATCTCCTCAATCCCTTGGTAGGAATTCTTTAACGCATTAACCAGACTCACTTCGTACTCTCTATTTCGATGCTCTTCTTGAGACTTCCCTAACATATTAAACATAAAAACACCTCCTGCTGTAATGAATGCAACTAACAAAACGATTAGTAGACTTTTATAACTTTTTTTAGTGTTGGAATTGTTCATTTAAGCTTTTCTCCTTTTTCTTATTATACTATAAGATTTGTCTATATTACACTATAATAAGAAAAAATTATTTTAAATCTATCAATCATAGTAGGATTTCCTAGGTCCGTTCCCGCAGCAATCACAGCTATACTTTTATAATCAGGTTCGCCGTTGACAATAGGTGCAACTGCTAGCCCGTCAAAACCTCTTTCAATGTCAGACTTAGTGGCAACAACACGAAATTCTTGACCATCTGAGGTAGTTATGGTGTTGGTTTTTTCTAAATCATCAGGAGATATACTTTCAATGAGATTTGAATTGACATAAGTCCTTCCGTTACGCTTAGCGAATTCAAGATTTATACTAGACACAGCATAATCCCGATTCAAATTGTTTAACTGCTCATCTGTATAGGAAAATGTCATCATTGTTCTCCCGTGCTATTATCTGAATATGTAACAAATACTTTTAAGTCGGTCACTCCTTTGTAATTGTTAAGGAATTGCCTTTTCTCATTGGTCAATGATCCTTGATAATTCTTTTTATCATGGAGTCCATGGCCTATCCTATACTTAGTTTTTCTTTCATCATTAAATTTGATTTCTACATCACAAGACCATGAACCTGGAGGGTTTGTGTAGTTTGGATTGGAAATCTTAATCTCCTCAATCCCTTCATAGGAATTTTTTAAAGCGTTGACCAAGCTGACTTCGTACTCTCTATTCCGACGTTCTTCTTGAGACTTCCCTAACATACTAAACATAAAAACACCTCCTG
>CABTWF010000030.1:0-22140 GCA_902488495.1 uncultured Streptococcus sp.
AGCTACCTTGATTCCCGTTTGGCTAAACGTACCAGTGTGCATGGTGTCTTGATGGACATCTATGGCATGGGGGTCTTGATCCAAGGGGATAGTGGTATCGGTAAGAGCGAGACAGGTCTTGAGCTTGTGAAACGTGGACACCGTCTAGTAGCAGACGATCGTGTAGATATTTATTCTAAGGATGAAATGACTCTTTGGGGCGAACCTGCTGAAATCTTGAAGCATTTACTTGAGATTCGTGGAGTTGGGATTATCGATATCATGAGTCTTTATGGTGCAAGTGCTGTAAAAGATTCTTCACAAGTTCAGCTAGCAGTTTATTTGGAAAATTATGATACGCATAAGACCTTTGACCGTCTAGGAAACAATGCCGAAGAACTCGAAGTTTCTGGTGTAACGATTCCGCGTATCCGTATCCCAGTAAAAACAGGACGCAATATCTCCGTTGTTATTGAGGCGGCTGCCATGAACTACCGCGCTAAAGAAATGGGCTTTGATGCGACACGTTTATTTGAAGAACGCTTGACAAATCTAATCGCTCAAAATGAGGTGAAACATGATTAATCCAGTCGCATTTGAAATTGGTCCCTTTGCTATTCGTTGGTATGCTTTGTGTATTGTAGCTGGTTTGGTTCTGGCAGTCTATCTTGCCATGAAAGAAGCTCCTAAAAAGAAAATTCTATCAGATGATATTTTGGATTTTATCCTGATTGCTTTTCCGGTAGCTATTTTAGGTGCTAGACTATACTACGTACTCTTTCGCTTAGATTATTATCTGCAAAATCCAGGTGAAATCATCGCCATTTGGAATGGTGGTTTGGCCATTTATGGAGGTTTGATAGCAGGGGCTATTGTCCTTTATATCTTTGCAGATAGAAAGCTGATTAATACTTGGGATTTCTTAGATATTGCAGCACCGAGCGTCATGGTTGCCCAGAGTTTAGGGCGCTGGGGGAACTTCTTTAACCAAGAAGCCTACGGTGCAGCAGTAGATAGTTTGGATTATTTGCCAGGCTTCATTCGTGACCAGATGTACATTGATGGTAGCTACCGTCAGCCGACCTTCTTATATGAGTCGGTTTGGAATCTGATTGGATTTGCTTTGATTCTGATTTTTAGACGAAAATTGAAGGGAATCAGGCGTGGTCATATCACTGCTTTCTACTTGATTTGGTATGGCTTTGGTCGTATGATTATCGAAGGGATGCGGACGGACAGTCTCATGTTCTTTGGTCTGCGAGTTTCCCAATGGTTATCAGTTATCCTTATCGGACTCGGTATTTTTATCATACTTTATCAAAATCGAAAGAAAGCACCTTTCTATCATACAGAGGAGGAAAAATAAATGTTAGAAGTTGCATATATACTTGTTGCGATTGCTTTGATTGTCTGTTTAGTCTATTTGACAATCACGATTCAAAAAGCAGGTCGTATGATTGATGAGACAGAGAAAACCATCAAAACGTTGAGCTCAGATGTGAACGTTACCTTGCATCAGACCAATGAATTGTTGGCTAAGGTCAATGTGTTGGCAGACGATATCAATATCAAAGTTGCGACGATTGATCCACTCTTTACGGCTGTGGCTGACTTATCTGAGTCAGTATCTGATCTCAACCAACATGCACGTGTTTTAGGTAAAAAGGCTTCATCTGCTGGTTCAAAGACCATTAAAACAGGTGCAAGCTTGTCCGCTCTTCGTTTCGCAAGTAAATTTTTCAAAAAATAAAAAAGGAGAAATCTTATGGGAAAACTATCCTCTATCCTTTTAGGAACAGTTTCAGGTGCTGCTCTTGCTTTGTTTTTGACGAGTGACAAGGGTAAGCAAGTTTGTAGTCAAGCTCAGGATTTTCTAGATGATTTGAGAGAAGATCCAGAATATGCTAGAGAGCAGGTTTGTGAAAAACTAACAGAAGTAAAGGAACAGGCAACTGACTTTGTACTGAAAACAAAGGAACAAGTAGAATCTGGTGAAATCACTTTTGATAGTGTCCTTGACCAAGCTAAAAACTGTGCTCGACAAGCGACAGAAGCGTCAAAGGAAACCTTTAACAATCTCAAGGAGCAGTGGCAAGAACAGTCAACAACTCCAGACGTTGCTGAAGACCAAGAAGAAATCATCATCGATATTACTGAAGTATAATGCATCACCATCTCTGGTTTTTGGAGATGGTGATTTTTATCTGCAAGCCTGTCTTTGTGGTATAATAAGTACTATGCAGAAAAAACCAACGTCCGCCTATGTGCATATTCCCTTTTGCACACAGATTTGTTATTATTGTGACTTTTCAAAAGTATTTATCAAGAATCAACCAGTAGATAGTTACCTGGAGCATCTGCTAGAAGAGTTTCGTTCTTATGATATCCAAAAGTTGTCAACCCTCTATATCGGAGGTGGGACACCAACAGCCCTGTCAGCTTCACAACTAGAAGTGCTCTTGGATGGCTTGACTAAACACTTGGACTTGTCGGTCTTAGAAGAATTAACCATTGAAGCTAACCCAGGAGATCTGGACGCTGATAAGATTGCGGTTTTGAAAAACTCGCCAGTCAATCGTGTTTCCTTAGGTGTGCAAACTTTTGATAACAAAATGCTGAAAAAGATTGGGCGCAGTCATTTGGAGAAGGATATTTATGAAAATATCGACCGTCTTAAATTGGCTGGTTTTGACAATATCTCCATCGACCTAATCTACGCTCTTCCTGGTCAGACTATGGATCAGGTCAAGGAGAATGTGGCTAAGGCCATTTCGCTTGATATTCCTCATATGAGTCTTTATAGCTTGATTTTGGAAAATCATACAGTCTTTATGAACCGCATGCGACGTGGGAAATTGCCCCTACCCAAGGAAGAGTTAGAAGCGGAGATGTTTGAGTACATCATCGCAGAACTGGAGCGAGCTGGTTTTGAGCATTATGAGATTTCCAATTTCTCTAAACCCGGATTTGAAAGTCGCCACAATCTCATGTACTGGGACAATGCCGAGTATTATGGTATCGGTGCGGGTGCTTCAGGTTATGTGAATGGGGTGCGTTATAAAAATCATGGTCCTATCCGCCACTATCTCAAAGCGGTAGAGGCAGGAAATGCTCGGATTACAGAAGAACACCTGAGTCAAAGGGAGCAGATGGAAGAAGAAATGTTCCTAGGCCTCCGGAAAAAATCCGGGGTTTCCATGGCGCGATTTGAGGAGAAATTTGGACAGTCCTTTGATGGACTTTATGGCGAGATCATCAGAGACTTGGTTCAACAAGGACTTATGCAGATCGACGGTGATCGTGTCCGAATGACAAAGAGAGGTCTCTTCTTAGGAGACACTGTAGCAGAACGATTTATTTTGGAGTAGAACAATGGGCTTAACTTATCAAATGAAAATGAAAATTCCTTTTGATATGGCGGACATGAACGGTCATATCAAACTTCCAGATGTGATTTTGCTGTCCTTGCAAGTATCAGGTATGCAGTCGATTGAACTGGGAGTTAGCGACAAGGATGTGTTGGAACGTTACAATCTGGTCTGGATTATTACAGACTATGCGATTGACGTGGTTCGCTTGCCTCGCTTTGCTGAGGAGATTACGATTGAAACAGAAGCATTGACTTACAATCGTCTTTTTTGCTACCGCCGTTTCACTATCTATGATGAAGCAGGTCAAGAAATCATTCGCATGGTAGCAACCTTTGTTCTTATGGACAGAGACAGTCGGAAAGTTCATGCTGTCGAACCGGAGATTGTTTCGCCTTACCAGTCTGAGTTTGATAAAAAACTCATACGTGGGCCAAAGTATACAAATCTAGAAGAGCCAATCAGTAAAGACTACCATGTTCGTTTTTACGATTTGGATATGAATGGTCATGTTAATAACAGTAAATACTTGGATTGGATTTTTGAGGTTATGGGAGCAGACTTTTTGACCAAGTATATTCCAAAGAAAATCAATCTCAAATATGTCAAAGAAGTGCGACCAGGTGGCATGATTGCTTCAGCTTATGAACTCAAGGGACTAGAAAGCAAGCATGAGATTATCAGTGATGGCGAGATTAATGCCCAAGCTATGATTACGTGGCAAGAAATTGAAGGCAATTAGAAAGGACGATATGGCTTATAAAGGTTATTTAATTGATTTAGACGGAACCATTTACAAGGGGAAAGACCGAATTCCCGCGGGTGAGGCTTTTGTCCATGAGTTACAAAAAAGAGAAATTCCCTACCTCTTTGTGACCAATAATACAACTCGTACTCCTGAGAGTGTTCAAGAGATGTTGGCTCAGAATTTTAACATTAATACACCTCTATCAACTGTCTACACAGCGACTTTGGCAACCATTGACTATATGAATGACTTGGGACTGGAAAAGACAGTCTATGTCATTGGTGAAGCAGGACTCAAGGATGCCATTCAGGCAGCTGGTTATGTCGAAGACAAGGAAAGTCCAGCCTATGTGGTCGTTGGACTGGACTGGCAAGTCGACTATGAAAAATTTGCCACAGCAACTCTAGCCATTCAAAAGGGAGCTCACTTTATCGGAACCAACCCTGACCTCAATATCCCGACGGAACGTGGTCTTTTGCCTGGTGCTGGTTCACTAATTACACTTCTTGAAGTAGCAACACGAGTGAAGCCAGTTTATATCGGAAAACCGAATGCTATCATCATGGACAAGGCAGTTGAGCACTTGGGCTTGGAACGAGAAGAATTGCTCATGGTTGGTGACAACTACCTGACGGATATCCGAGCAGGGATTGACAATGGCATTCCAACGCTCTTGGTGACGACAGGTTTTACCAAGGCAGAAGAAGTGGCTGACCTGCCAATTGCACCAACACATGTGCTTTCTAGCCTAGAGGAGTGGGATTTTGATGAAAACTAAACTAACCTTTTGGGGAAGTATGCTCTTTCTCCTCTCCTTTTCCATTCTCTTAACCATTTATCTGGCATGGATTTTCTATCCTTTGGAGATTGAGTGGCCGAACTTAGTGGATCGAGTCTATCTAAAGCGAGAAACCATTCTGTATAACTTTCATATCTTGATGAATTACCTGACCAATCCCTTTAGTCAGGTCTTAGAGATGCCGGATTTTCGTTCTTCAGCGGCAGGTCTACACCACTTTGCGGTGGTGAAGAATCTCTTCCACTTGGTTCAGCTAGTCACTTTGGTGACACTACCAAGTTTCTATTTCTTTGTTAAAAAGATTGTAAAAAAAGGTTTTCTACCACTATATCGTAAAAGTATCCTAACTCTAGTATTATTGCCCCTGATCATTGGGCTTGTAGGAGTGTTGATTGGGTTTGAGCAATTTTTTACGCTTTTCCATCAGATTCTCTTTTGGGGAGATGATACCTGGCTTTTTGATCCAGCAAAGGATCGAGTTATTCTGATTTTACCAGAGATTTTCTTCCTCCATGCCTTTGTACTTTTCTTTGCTTTGTATGAAGGAATATTAGGTTTCCTTCTTGTCGAGGCTTCAAGGAAAAAGTAGATAAAATTCTGTATTTTTTAATAAAAAACGAGAGAAGTTGCTCTACTCCCTATTTATTGTTAGGTTATCCTAAAGATAAACTTGCAAAGCAGGAGATTTTTGCAGAAAACAGTCTATTTTCTATGAAAAAATAGGCTTTTTTTCTAAAAATACCTAGTCAAGCGCTTTATTTTTTTGTATAATAGAAATAGCAAGTATAGATAAAAGAAGAGAAAAGCATGATTACACTATTTTTATCACCGAGTTGTACATCATGTCGTAAGGCAAAGGCTTGGTTAGAGACGCATAAAGTGCCCTTTCAAGAGCATAATATTATGACTAGTCCTTTAACAAGAAAAGAATTACAACATATTCTTTCCTTGACCGAAAATGGTACTGATGACATCATTTCAACTCGTTCAAAAATTTTTCAAAAATTGGATATTGATGTAGAGAGTATCTCGGTATCGGAGTTGCTTCAGTTGATTGAGCAATATCCTAGTCTTTTGCGTCGCCCAATTATTATAGATACCAAACGCATGCTGATCGGTTTTAATGAAGATGAGATTCGTGCTTTTCTCCCTCGTAGTTACCGTAAACAAGAATTGAAAGAAGCAACATTGAGAGCTGGTATTGGATAGATGAACAAACAGTATAGTTACCCACTAGATTTGTCGTGGAGCACTGAAGAACTTGCTTCAGTGCTTTCTTTTTTTAATGATGTTGAAGCTGCCTATGAAGATAAGGTAGAAGCTAAAAAACTGCTAGATTCCTACAAGGAATTTAAGACCGTGGTTCCTAGCAAAAGTGAAGAAAAGCGCCTAGGTCGCGAATTTGAGACGGCTAGCGGTTATTCCTTCTATCATGCAGTTCAATTAGCAAAAGAAAAAAGAGAAGGGAAGATTTCTCTTGGAAACTAAATTTGAATTTGCCAAACAGATTGTGCAGGAAGCTGCTGCCTATATTTTGGCACACATGAAAGAAGATTTGCAGGTTGAGCGCAAGTCTTCGCCTACAGACTTGGTGACGCGTTTGGACAAGGAGGTCCAGGAACTCTTGGTTGATCGGATCAAGTACTCCTATCCTGAGGACTTGATTTGCGCGGAAGAGGGCTGTTTACGTGCTGCAGTCGGTCAAGGTTCTGTTTGGGTGATTGATCCCATTGACGGTACCAATAACTTTGTCGCCCAGCAGGAAGATTTTGCCGTGATGTTGGCTTATTTTGAGGATGGTGTGGGCAAATTTGGCATCATCTATGATGTCATGAAAGGTGATTGTTACCATGGTGGTGGTGCCTTTCCTCCTTGCTGCAATAATGAGCCCTTACCGCCTTTTAAAAAGAAACCTCTTCAAGAATTTTTAGTTGCCGGTAACTCAGGTATGTTTGAAAGCAATGAGTGGGGCTTGGCGGATTTGGGGCGAGCAGCGTTGGGTGTCCGTGTATATGGCAGTGCGGCTATTAGTTTTGCCAAGGTTTTATCGGGTCGTCTTTTGACTTATATTACCTATCTGCAGCCATGGGATTACGCTGCGGCCAGTATCTTAGGGGAAAGTCTGGGTTATCGTCTTCTTACGGTATCAGGTGATCCCGCTGATTTTAAAACGCGTCAGCCTGTCATGATGGTGCCAATCGAGATGCAAGAAGAGATTCAGTCTTATATCTACGAAAGGAAAGAGAACTAAATGCAATTTCCAGAAGGATTTGTTGAAAAATATGAAGCGATACTAGAAGATGAGGCAAGAGATTTTCTTGCCTCTTTTAAACAAGAAGCAGTTTCGGCTTTTCGGGTCAATCCCTTAAAAGAAAGTCAGTTATTGTTTGCGGATGCTATTCCAAATACACTTTGGGGACATTATGGCAAGGTCTCAGGGAAGTCACCAGAGCACGCGACAGGTCTTGTTTATTCGCAAGAGCCTGCAGCCCAAATGGTGGCCCAGGTAGCCCAACCAAGTCCTGGGATGAAGGTCTTGGACTTGGCGGCAGCGCCAGGTGGGAAATCCACTCAATTGGCAGCTTATCTGGCTAATCAGGGTATCCTTGTTTCCAATGAAATTTCAAGCAAGCGGGCTAAGATTTTAGTGGAAAATATGGAGCGGTTTGGAGCTACAAACGTAGTCGTGACTAATGAGTCTGCGGATCGTTTAGCCAAGGTCTTTAAAGGATATTTTGATGTGATTGTCCTTGATGCCCCTTGCTCGGGTGAAGGGATGTTCCGTAAACAACCAGATGCCATGGATTATTGGAGTACTGATTATCCTAGCCAATGTGCTAGTCTCCAAAGAGAAATTTTAGAAGATGCAGTGACCATGCTTGCAGAAGGTGGCCGTTTGGTCTATTCTACCTGTACTTGGGCACCTGAAGAAAATGAAGAAATCGTCCACTGGTTACTGGATACTTATGATTTTGAACTGCTTCCAGTCGAGCATGTGAACGGTATGGTAGCAGGAATTAACCTTCCTGAAACGGCGCGGATGTATCCTCATCATTTCAAGGGAGAAGGCCAGTTTGTTGCCCACCTGCAGTTTAAGGGACAAAATCCCGCACCTAAATTCAAAGCTAGCAAAAGCAATCTCAGTCGGGAACAGCAGAACTTGTGGCATGATTTTGTTCAAAAATACTTGCGAGTCAATCTAACTGGTATCTTGCAAACTTTTGGAGACCAGCTCTATCTCTTGCCAGAGATGCTACCTAATCTAGGGAAACTCAAAATTGCCCGAAATGGGCTCCATCTGGGTACTTTTAAGAAGAAACGCTTCGAACCAAGCTTTGCTCTCGGATTAGCCTTGAAACCAAGCCAAGTAAAACAAAGTGTCGAAATCAATGATAAGGACTTTGTAAAATATGTGGCTGGTGAGACTGTTCAATTGTCTGAAGCTCGACCAAATGGTTGGTACCAAGTTCTGGTTCAAGGAAACGGATTAGGCTTTGCCAAGGTAACGGGAAATGTTTTGAAAAATTATTATCCAAAAGGACTCAGATTCAGGTGAAAAAGCTAGTCAAAGAGCCTATTCTATGTTATAGTGGAAGTATGAGTTTTTTCTGATAGTCTTTCATTATTACTTATATTATACGATGGAATTGTCCGCTCCTAAGAATGACTAGATAAAATAAAGCGGGACAATCATTGATGATAATTAGATGATCAGGACAAACGGAAGAAATCAGAACATTTATCATTATGTTCAAGGAGAATAACAGTGAAAAAAAGAAAAAAGCTCGTCATGTCTCTTGCAGCTCTTTTGATGGCAGGTTCTCTAGCAGGATGCGCTAGCTGGATTGATCGTGGAGAATCCATGACAGCCGTTGGTTCAACTGCTCTTCAGCCTCTTGTCGAAGCGGCAGCAGATGAATTTGGTTCTAGAAACATCGGAAAAACAGTCAATGTTCAAGGTGGAGGATCGGGTACAGGCCTATCTCAAGTCCAGTCTGGAGCAGTTGACATCGGGAACTCTGACGTCTTTGCAGAGGAAAAAGAAGGAATCGATGCTTCAGCTCTAGTAGACCACAAGGTTGCAGTGGCTGGTCTTGCAGTGATTGTAAACAAGGAAGTGGATGTTGAAAATCTCACAACCGAGCAACTTCGCAAGATCTTTACTGGTGAAGTAACTAACTGGAAAGAAGTTGGGGGCAAGGACTTGGCAATTTCAATCATCAACCGAGCAGCAAGTTCTGGTTCACGAGCGACGTTTGATACGGTGGTTATGAATGGCCAAGCAGCAATGCAGAGCCAAGAGCAGGATTCTAACGGGATGGTCAAGTCCATTGTATCCCAAACGCCTGGAGCCATTTCTTACCTGGCTTTTGCCTATGTAGATGACTCCGTGAAAAGCATGAAACTGAATGGGTATGAGCCTACGTCTGAAAATGTAACGACAAACAACTGGCCTTTGTGGTCTTATGAACATATGTACACACTTGGTCAGCCAAATGAGTTAGCTACTGAATTCCTGAATTTCGTCCTCTCAGATGAAGCCCAAAATGGAATTGTTAAGGGCATGGGCTATATCTCTATCAATGAAATGAAAGTCCAAAAGGATGCTTCAGGTACCGTTACAGCAGTAGAAGGAGGTCAATAATGAATCAAGAAGAATTATCTAAAAAATTACTCTCTCCTTCAAAGAACTCTCGCCTTGAGAAGTTTGGTAAAGGTTTGACCTTCACTTGCCTTTCTTTGATTGTCATTATTGTGGCCATGATTTTGATTTTTGTAGCCCAAAAAGGCTTGTCGACCTTCTTTGTCAATGGGGTGAACATCTTTGATTTCCTCTTTGGACAAACTTGGAATCCTTCAGGGAAACAATTTGGTGCCCTGCCAATGATTTTGGGTTCCTTTATTGTGACGATTTTATCAGCTCTCATCGCAACACCCTTTGCTATCGGAGCTGCAGTCTTTATGACTGAAGTATCACCAAAGGGTGCAAAAATCTTGCAACCAGCCATTGAACTTCTCGTCGGTATTCCTTCAGTCGTCTATGGATTTATAGGTTTGCAAGTTGTGGTGCCTTTTGTTCGTAGTGTCTTTGGTGGAACTGGTTTTGGGATCTTGTCAGGTATTTTCGTTCTCTTTGTCATGATTCTACCAACTGTAACCTTTATGACAACAGACAGCTTGCGTGCTGTTCCTCGTCATTACCGTGAAGCTAGTTTAGCTATGGGAGCCACTCGTTGGCAAACCATCTGGCGTGTGACCTTGAAAGCAGCGCGTTCGGGGATTTTCACAGCAGTGGTCTTTGGGATGGCGCGTGCCTTCGGTGAAGCCCTTGCTATTCAGATGGTGGTCGGAAACTCAGCAGTTATCCCAACTTCGCTAACAACACCAGCTGCGACTTTGACTTCTGTTTTGACTATGGGTATCGGAAATACCGTCATGGGAACGGTTGATAATAACGTTCTCTGGTCACTGGCCTTAGTCTTGCTCTTGATGAGTTTGGCCTTTAACAGTGTGATTAAATTGATTACGAAAGAAAGAGGAAAGAAAAACTATGCACGCTAAGAAATTAGATAAACTTGCAACAGCTGTCCTCTATACCATCGCGGGTATCATCGTGACCATTTTGGCATCTTTGATTCTCTATATCTTGGTGAGAGGGTTGCCGCATATCTCTTGGTCCTTCTTGACTGGGAAATCCTCCTCTTATCAAGCAGGTGGGGGTATCGGGATTCAGCTCTATAATTCCTTCTTCCTTTTGGTCATTACCTTGATCATTTCTGTTCCTTTATCCATGGGAGCTGGGGTTTTCCTCGCTGAGTATGCCAAAAAAGGACCTGTGACCAATTTTATTCGTACCTGTATTGAGATTTTGTCTTCTCTACCATCAGTCGTTGTGGGTCTCTTTGGTTACTTGATCTTTGTAGTCCAGTTTGAGTATGGATTTTCAATCATTTCAGGTGCCTTGGCCTTGACGGTCTTTAACCTCCCTCAGATGACTCGAAATGTTGAGGACAGTTTAAAACACGTTCACCATACACAACGTGAGGCTGGCCTGGCTCTTGGGATTTCTCGTTGGGAGACTGTGGTCCATGTCGTCATTCCAGAAGCCCTTCCAGGTATCGTAACGGGTGTTGTCTTGGCCTCTGGCCGTATCTTTGGTGAGGCTGCCGCTCTTATCTATACGGCAGGACAATCCGCTCCAGCCCTTGACTGGTCTAACTGGAATATCCTCAGTGTTACCAGTCCTATCTCAATCTTCCGTCAAGCAGAAACTTTGGCTGTCCACATTTGGAAGGTCAACAGTGAAGGAACCATTCCTGATGCTACCATTGTATCTGCTGGTTCTGCTGCTGTGCTCCTCATCTTTATCTTGATTTTTAACTTTGGAGCACGCAAACTCGGAAGCTATTTACACAAAAAATTAACCGCTACCTAAAGGAGAAGCCATGTCAAAATATAACTGGGATGAAAAGCATATCATCACCTTCCCTGAAGAAAAAGTGGCCCTCTCTACCAAGGATTTACATGTTTACTATGGTAAAAATGAATCCATCAAGGGCATCGATATGGAATTTGAAAAAAATAAAATAACAGCCTTGATTGGCCCCTCTGGATCAGGGAAATCTACTTATCTTCGCAGTCTCAATCGGATGAATGATACCATTGATATTGCCAAGGTCACAGGTCAAATCCTCTATCGAGGGATTGACGTTAATCGTCCAGAAATCAATGTCTATGAGATGCGCAAGTATATCGGAATGGTCTTTCAACGTCCAAATCCATTTGCCAAGTCTATTTACCGCAACATCACTTTTGCTCATGAACGTGCAGGTGTTAAGGACAAGAAAGTACTTGATGAAATTGTCGAAACCTCTCTCCGACAGGCTGCCCTTTGGGAACAGGTCAAAGACGACCTCCACAAATCAGCCTTGATGCTTTCTGGAGGTCAGCAACAACGTCTCTGTATCGCTCGTGCTATCTCTGTTAAGCCAGATATCCTCTTGATGGATGAACCGGCTTCAGCATTGGATCCGATTGCGACAGCCCAACTGGAAGAAACCATGTTGGAATTGAAGAAGGACTTTACCATCATCATCGTTACCCACAGTATGCAACAGGCTGCGCGTGCAAGTGACTACACAGGATTTTTCTACCTGGGTGATTTGATTGAGTATGATAAGACATCCAATATTTTCCAAAATGCTAAGTTACAGTCAACCAATGACTATGTAACGGGACACTTTGGTTAGAAAGGAAATGGTATGTCAGAAGCGATTTTACAGGTCTCAGACCTGTCCGTTTATTACAATAAAAAGAAGGCCTTGAATAGTGTTTCCCTTTCTTTCCAACCTAAGGAAATAACGGCCTTGATAGGTCCATCTGGATCAGGAAAGTCCACCCTACTCAAAGCCATCAACCGCATGGGCGATTTAAATCCTGAGGTGACAACAACTGGATCAGTAGTCTATAATGGTCACAATATCTACAGCCCCCGCACCGATACGGTTGAATTGCGTAAGGAAATCGGTATGGTCTTTCAACAGCCTAATCCTTTCCCTATGTCTATCTACGAAAATGTTGTCTATGGCCTACGTATCAATGGGGTTAAGGATAAACATGTTTTGGATGAAGCAGTAGAAAAGGCCTTGCAACGTGCTTCTATCTGGGATGAAGTAAAGGATCGTTTGCATGATTCGGCCATTGGTCTCTCAGGTGGACAACAACAACGTGTTTGTGTTGCTCGTGTCTTAGCAACCAGTCCGAAAATTATCCTCTTAGATGAACCAACTTCAGCTTTGGATCCTATTTCTGCAGGTAAGATTGAGGAAACCTTGTATGGTCTGAAAGATAAATACACCATGCTCTTGGTAACGCGTTCGATGCAACAAGCCTCTCGTATCTCTGATAAAACAGGATTTTTCCTAGATGGGGATTTGATCGAGTTTAACGATACGAAGAAGATGTTCCTAGACCCACAAAACAAGGAAACAGAAGATTATATTACAGGAAAATTTGGATAAGGAGTTGAATGATGTTACGATCTCAATTTGAAGAAGATTTGGAGAAATTGCACAACCAGTTCTATGCTATGGGACAAGAAGTGCTCTCGCAGATCAATCGTACAGTGCGTGCCTTTGTTACGCATGACCGTGATTTGGCAAAAGAAGTCATCGAAGACGATGCAGAAGTTAATGAATATGAAGTGAAGTTGGAAAAGAAATCATTTGAAATGATTGCTCTCCAACAACCTGTTTCGCAAGACCTTCGTACCGTCTTGACTGTTCTAAAGGCAGTTTCAGACGTGGAACGCATGGGAGATCATGCAGTGTCTATCGCTGAGGCGACCATTCGTATGAAGGGGGAGCAACGTATCCCTTCTGTTGAAGAAGAAATCAAAAAGATGGGACGCGACGTGAAAAACTTCGTTGAAGCGGCTCTAGATCTCTATCTCAACGGTTCTGTGGATCAAGCCTACGAAGTAGCGGCTATGGATGAAAAAATCAACCATTACTTTGATAGCATCCGAGATTTGGCAACAGAAGAAATTAGGAAAAATCCTGAAGCTATCGTTACAGGCCGTGATTACTTCCAAGTCATTTCTTTCTTGGAACGTATCGGAGACTACGCAAAAAATATCTGTGAATGGGTTGTTTACTTTGAAACGGGTAAGATTGTAGAATTATAAAGTATTCAAATGATAAAATTATTGTGAAAGCTTACTTTTTAATAGTAAGCTTTCGTTGTATTGATGATTTTTTTATCAGAGGTGAGTAATGGACTACATACAGAATATAAGAAAAAAAGTTGGAAAAGAAAAAATTATTATAAATTTTACCTGTGGCATATTAAATCAATCAAGAAAAATATTATTACAAAAACGAGCAGATAAAGGAACGTGGGGATTACCAGGTGGTGCTATTGAATTAGGTGAATCGGCTTTAGAAGCTTTAGTGCGTGAGTTTTATGAAGAAACGGGAATCGAAGTGAGAGCGGAAAAACTCTTAAATGTTTATACTAAATATTCAGATAGTTATCCGAATGGCGATGAGGCTCAAGTTCTTACAATTTTGTATTTAGTTTCATCTAAAAATTCTATTTCTACAAATTTTTTTACAAGTGATGAAACTTTAGAATTAGGATTTTTTGATCATATGGACATACAAAACATTGCAATTGTAAATCGGCAACATCAAGATATGATAAATGATTTTTTTGAAAATAAGTTCCCAATAGATAGATAAACTAATCTCTGAATTTCTAATTTTTGTAACTATATTTTATGAAAATGCAAGAAAAACGTTGACAAGTATTTTCAAATAAGTTATAATTATTCAGAAATAACAGAAAGGTCGTTTTTTTATGAAATTTAAGAAATGGATATTAGTTGTGTGTAGCATGCTTGCCAGCATGGTTTTAGTAGCTTGCCAGTCAGGAACAGATAGTTCCCAGTCTGCTGTGGACGCTATTAAACAAAAAGGAAAGCTAGTTGTTGCGACCAGCCCAGACTATGCACCGTTTGAATTCCAAGCCTTGGTAGATGGTAAAAACCAGGTAGTTGGAGCAGATATTGATATGGCTCAAGCGATTGCGGACGAGCTTGGGGTTAAACTTGAAATCTCAAGTATGAGTTTTGACAATGTCTTGACCAGCCTTCAAACTGGAAAGGCTGACTTAGCCATTGCAGGAATTAGTGCTACAGATGAGAGAAAGGAAGTCTTTGACTTTTCAATCCCTTACTATGAAAATAAGATGAGTTTCTTGGTTAGAAAAGCCGATTTAGACAAGTACAAGAATCTTTCAAGCCTCGCAAGTGCGAATATCGCAGCTCAAAAGGGAACTGTTCCAGAAACCATGGTCAAGGAACAATTACCAAATGCACAATTGACATCCTTGACTAATATGGGGGAAGCAGTCAATGAATTGCAGGCTGGAAAAGTGGATGCTGTTCATATGGATGAACCAGTTGCTCTTAGCTACGCAGGTAAAAACTCAGATCTTGTCGTTGCATCTGTTAACTTGACGATGAAAGATGGCGAAGCCAATGCCGTTGCTATTAAGAAGAATCAATCAGACTTGAAAGCAGTAGTCGATAAGGTTATCCAAAAACTAAAAGATGACGGAACCTATCAAAGCTATCTTGAAAAGGCAGCGAAACTAACAGAAGTTGAACAATAAGAAAAAGCAGAGTTGGACTTTAATCCAATTCTGCTTTTATGTATTCTAATAGCTCTTCTAGATTTTCAAGAGTGACTTTGGCAAACTGATAAGGGCAGGCATCCAAATAAGCCTTCTCAAAAAAGTCTAGTTTGAGTGAGCTGTGTTTCAAACTGGCAATCTTAGGATAGTGTCTCAAATCAAGCAGAAGACCATCGTGTAGAGGGTAGTGGGGCAAGGGACAGGTGTTTTCTTCAAGCACTTTCTTTATCTGAGCCTGATAGTTCTCTTGAAGGGTCAGTCTGGCCAGTCGATTTTTTTCAAATAACTGGCTATCAATGTAAAGAGAAAGAGCCTTTTGCATGATGAGATTGCTGTCATAGTCCAGGATATTTTTGTAGGCAACAAAGGCCTCTTTTAGGGCATTTGGGAGAATGAGAGCGGTAATACGAAGGGCTGGAAAGAGACTAGTTGAGAAGGACTTGATATAAATGACCCGATCCTCAGTATCCAGATAGTGGAAGGTTTGTCCCTTTTTAGAGTCTAAGTCACCTAGATAATCATCCTCGACGATATATACACCATACTGATTTGCTAGATCCAAAATAGCCCTTTTTTCCTGATCAGAATAGGAATGACCTAGGGGATAGTGGAAGCGAGGAATGGTGTAGAAAAACTTGATTTTCCTAGATTTGAACTGTTCTTCCAGTTCTTCAAGGTTGATGCCATCAATACGGCGTTCAATGGTCTGGTAGGCTAATCCTTGAGCGACCAAGAGACGGTTCATCCGGTGGTAGGTCGGCTGTTCGACCAAAATCTCAGTTCCCTCGCTTGGAAAGTTAATCTGAGAAAGGATAAAGAGAGCTTGCTGGGTGCCAGAAGTTAGAACCAGTTGATCGGGTTTACAGTAGAGGGCTTGGTCAAAGAGAAGTTGATGGACAGATTGTCTGAGTTCATCAAGGCCTTCTTGGTTGTCATAGTAGTTGAAGAGGTAGTTTTCTCGGCCTATCAGGGTTTCGTTGACGCAGAGTCGGAAGTCGTCATAGGCACTGGCATGTTCGTCAGTGACTTCGATTTCCAAGTCCTGATGCTGGCCTTGTTCTAGAACATAGTAGCCACTTTGGGGTTTGGCATAGAGGTATTGTTCATGGCGTAATTCCAGCAGGGCTCGTTGGATAGTGTCCTTGCTACAGTGGAAGTCTTGGCTCAGTTGACGGATGGAGGGTAGCCGGCTACCTGTTGGAAATTTTCCTGATTCGATACCCTTTTTTAGAAAGGAAACGACTGCTTGGTATTTACTTTCTTTCTTCATTCCAGACCTCCGTTGATTTTGTTACATTGTACCTTTTTTTTGCCTCCTTTGCAATGGGAAAAGCATTTCTCCCTTTCACAACTAGGAGCAAATGTGGTATACTTAGAAAGTATGATGATTCATTGAAAAGAAGATAAGAAAGAGAATGGATAGAAAAGTGCAGGAACCGGTTAAATTATTTCAATACAATACTTTAGGTGCCCTAATGGCAGGTCTCTATGGTGGAACCATGACAGTGGGAGAATTGCTGGAACATGGTGACCTTGGTTTGGGAACATTGGATTCGATTGACGGGGAGTTGATTGTCCTTGATGGCAAGGCTTATCAAGCCAAGGGATCTGGTCAAACACCTGAAATCGTTGAAGTGGCAGCGGATGCCCTTATTCCCTATGCAGCAGTGGTTCCTCATCAGGCAGAAGTGATTTTTCGTCAGCGCTTTGAGATGACGGATAAGGAATTGGAAAAACGAATTGAGTCCTACTATGATGGGGAAAATCTTTTTCGCTCCATCAAGATTCATGGCGAATTTTCACAAATGCATGTGCGGATGATTCCCAAATCCACACCTGATACCAAGTTTGCTGATGTAGCGACTCACCAACCTGAATATAGCCGTGAAAATGTATCGGGAACTATTGTTGGATTTTGGACACCGGAGATTTTCCATGGAGTGAGTGTTGCAGGCTACCATTTGCATTTTATCTCAGATGATTTGACCTTTGGTGGGCATGTGATGGACTTTGTTATCAAAGAAGGAATGATTGAGGTTGGGGCAGTCGACCAGTTGGATCAACGTTTTCCAGTCCAAGATCGCCAGTATTTATTTGCCAAATTTAACGTTGACGAGATGAAGAAAGATATTGATAAGTCAGAATAGGAGAAAAAGATGACAGTACATATTATCCTCACCATGATCGCTTTGGTTCTCATTCTAGTAAGTGGGACTTGGTATGCCAAAAAACGGTTTAAAATCTCTCTTGCAGTGATGGGCTTGGGGGCAATCGCATTTTTTGTTTCTTCTCAAGTGTTAGAGAAGATGGTTCACCTTCTGATACTTCATCCGCAAAAAGATGGAACCATTCCGCTCATGCAAGAGCAGCCTTTCTTATATGTCCTTTATGGGATTGCCATGGCGGCCCTCTTTGAGGAAACGGCTCGTCTTGTCTTTTTTAAATGGTTGGAGAAAAAGAGAAAGCTAGAAGATCGAGATGCTTTGGCTTATGGTTTGGGACATGGGGGCTTGGAGATGCTCTATCTCGGAATGGGAAGCTTGATCAGTTTGTTGATTCTCTTTTCACTCATCCAGTCTTCAAATACTGATGTAGCCAATCTCCTTCCAAAATCTACGCTCGAAACGGTCCAGTCTCTTTCTGTATGGCAGGTTTATTTACTAGGAGTTGAACGTGTGCTTGCTCTGGTTCTGCAAATTGGTCTCTCTATCTGGGTCTATCAAAGTGTCCGTCAAAAGAAATGGATCTACCTCCTTGCTGCCTACGGTTTGCACGCCTTGTTTGACTTAGCTCCAGCCTTATCTCAGGTTGGATGGATTGCAAATCCGCTTCTAGTTGAGTTCATTCTTCTCGCAGAACTTTTAGTCTTTATCTGGCTAACCAAATCTACATTTTGGAAAAAATCATAAAAAGAGGGGTGACCTCTTTTTTTATGTAAAGATAAAACAAGCTCTTTTTATGGTCGTCAAATGTCTCTAAAAATGGTATAATGGAATGAATTTTGAAAAAGGAAGAGTGACATGTCAGTAAAAGAAAAAATGCTTGAAATCCTAGAAGGAATCGATATTCGTTTTAAGGAACCCTTGAAGACCTATACCTATACCAAGGTAGGAGGTCGAGCGGATTATTTAGTTTTGCCACGCAATCGCTATGAGATGGCCCGTGTCGTCCAATTTGCCAATCAAGAGAATATTCCTTGGATGGTGCTAGGAAATGCCAGCAATATCATCGTTCGTGAAGGTGGAATCCGTGGTTTTGTTATCTTGTGTGATAAGCTTAATAACGTTTCAGTTGATGGCTATACCATTGAAGCAGAAGCTGGAGCCAACTTGATCGAGACAACACGAATCGCTCTCCGTCATAGTTTGACTGGTTTTGAGTTTGCTTGTGGGATTCCTGGAAGCATCGGTGGAGCTGTCTTTATGAATGCGGGTGCCTATGGAGGAGAGATTGCTCATATCTTGCAGTCTTGTCAAATTTTGACCAAGGAAGGGGAAATCGAGACCTTGTCAGTCAAGGACTTGGCTTTTGGTTACCGTCATTCAGCTATTCAGGATTCAGGGGCTGTTGTTTTGTCAGCTAAATTTGCCCTTGCACCTGGAAATCATCAGGTTATCAAGCAAGAAATGGACCGCTTGACGCACCTACGTGAACTCAAACAACCATTAGAATACCCATCTTGTGGTTCAGTCTTTAAGCGTCCAGTTGGGCATTTTGCAGGACAATTGATTTCAGAAGCTGGTTTGAAGGGCTACCGTATCGGTGGTGTTGAAGTATCTGAAAAGCACGCTGGTTTCATGATCAATGTTGCTGACGGAACGGCTAAAGATTACGAGGACTTGATCCAATCTGTTATCGAAAAAGTCAAGGAATACTCAGGTGTCACTCTTGAAAGAGAAGTCCGAATCTTGGGCGAGAAGGAATAAGGTTGGGGTAGAAAAGTTGCTGCTATAACCATTGTAAAGTGGGTGAAAGCCTATCGTTAGTGAAGATGTATGTAGGCAGTTCAATCTCCTACACGAGGTAGTAGCGGCCTGACAGAGCCCTGATCTGTTAATTTACGAAGAAGAAGGAATTTAGAGGAATTGAAAAAACCAATTATTGAATTCAAAAACGTCTCTAAAGTTTTTGAAGACAGCAACACCAAGGTTCTCAAAGACATTAACTTTGAGTTGGAAGAAGGGAAGTTCTATACACTACTAGGTGCATCAGGTTCTGGGAAATCAACCATCTTAAACATCATTGCAGGTTTACTAGATGCGACGACAGGGGATATTTTACTGGATGGGGTACGGATTAACGACATCCCAACCAATAAGCGAGACGTCCATACGGTCTTCCAATCCTATGCCTTGTTTCCACATATGAATGTGTTTGAAAATGTTGCCTTTCCTCTCCGCTTGCGTAAAGTCGACAAGAAAGAAATCGAGCAGCGTGTAGCGGAAGTTCTCAAGATGGTCCAGCTGGAAGGTTACGAGAAGCGTTCCATCCGCAAACTCTCTGGAGGACAACGTCAGCGTGTAGCCATTGCCCGTGCCATTATCAACCAACCCCGTGTGGTTTTGTTGGATGAGCCTTTGTCAGCGCTGGACTTGAAATTGCGGACAGACATGCAGTACGAACTGCGTGAACTGCAACAACGATTGGGAATAACCTTTGTCTTTGTCACTCACGATCAGGAAGAAGCTCTGGCTATGAGTGACTGGATTTTCGTTATGAATGATGGCGAGATTGTCCAGTCAGGAACGCCTGTGGATATCTATGATGAGCCGATCAACCATTTTGTTGCGACCTTTATCGGTGAGTCAAATATCTTGCCAGGAACCATGATTGAAGACTACTTGGTCGAGTTTAACGGCAAACGATTTGAAGCGGTCGATGGTGGGATGAAGCCAAACGAACCTGTGGAAGTTGTTATTCGTCCAGAGGACTTGCGCATCACTCTTCCTGAAGAAGGCAAGCTCCAAGTTAAGGTGGATACTCAGCTTTTCCGTGGGGTTCACTACGAGATTATCGCCTATGACGAGCTCGGAAATGAATGGATGATCCACTCGACTCGTAAGGCCATTGTGGGTGAGGAAATCGGTCTGGACTTTGAACCAGAAGACATCCACATCATGCGTCTCAACGAAACCGAAGAAGAGTTCGATGCTCGTATCGAAGAATACGTAGAAATCGAAGAGCAAGAAGCAGGTCTGATTAACGCGATCGAGGAGGAAAGAGATGAAGAAAACAACCTCTAAACTCTTTGTAGTGCCCTACATGCTTTGGATTGCCCTCTTTGTTCTCGCACCCTTGGTCTTGATTTTCGGTCAATCCTTTTTCAACATCGAAGGGCAGTTTAGTTTAGAAAACTATAAATCCTACTTTGCGTCACAAAACTTGACCTATCTTAAAATGAGTTTCAACTCTGTGCTCTATGCTGGGATTGTAACTCTAGTGACACTTCTTATCAGCTATCCAACAGCCCTCTTTTTGACTCGTCTCAAGCACCGTCAACTCTGGCTCATGCTGATTATCCTGCCGACATGGATTAACCTGCTCCTCAAGGCCTATGCCTTTATCGGGATTTTTGGTCAGAATGGCTCTATTAATCAATTTTTGGAATTTATCGGAATCGGTTCACAGCAGTTGCTTTTTACTGATTTCTCCTTCATCTTTGTCGCAAGCTACATCGAGCTTCCCTTTATGATTTTGCCGATTTTCAATGTCTTGGATGATATGGACAACAATCTTATCAATGCCAGCTATGACCTCGGTGCGACCAAGTGGGAGACCTTCCGCCATGTCATCTTCCCTCTATCGATGAATGGAGTGAGAAGTGGTGTTCAGTCTGTCTTTATCCCAAGTTTGAGTCTCTTCATGCTGACACGTTTGATTGGTGGGAACCGCGTTATCACGCTGGGAACGGCTATTGAGCAGAACTTTCTAACCAATGACAACTACGGTATGGGTTCAACAATTGGTGTGATCCTCATCCTAACCATGTTCATCACCATGTGGGTGACCAAGGAAAGGAGAGAACGATGAAAAAATTTGCCAATCTCTACCTAGCCTTTGTCTTTATCATCCTTTATTTGCCAATTTTTTACTTGATTGGCTATGCATTTAATGCTGGTGATGATATGAACAGTTTTACAGGCTTTAGCTTGAACCATTTTAAAACTATGTTTGGTGATGGCCGTCTCATGTTGATCCTCACCCAAACCTTTTTCTTGGCCTTTTTATCAGCCTTGATTGCGACCATTATCGGGACTTTTGGTGCTATCTATATCTACCAGTCTCGTAAGAAATACCAAGAAGCCTTTTTATCACTCAATAATATCCTCATGGTTGCGCCTGACGTTATGATTGGTGCTAGCTTCTTGATTCTCTTTACCCAGCTTAAGTTTTCACTTGGCTTTTTGACGGTTCTATCTAGTCACGTGGCCTTTTCCATCCCTATCGTGGTCTTGATGGTCTTGCCTCGTCTCAAGGAGATGAATGATGACATGATTCATGCGGCCTATGACTTGGGAGCCAGCCAGTTTCAGATGTTTAAGGAAATCATGCTTCCTTACCTGACTCCGTCTATCATTGCAGGTTATTTCATGGCCTTCACCTACTCACTAGATGACTTTGCCGTGACCTTCTTTGTGACGGGAAATGGCTTTTCAACCCTGTCAGTCGAGATTTACTCTCGTGCTCGTAAGGGGATTTCGCTAGAAATCAATGCCCTGTCTGCCCTTGTCTTTCTCTTTAGTATTATCCTAGTTGTTGGATATTACTTTATCTCACGTGAGAAGGAGGAGCAAGCATGAAAAAACTCTATTCATTTTTAGCAGGAATTGTAGCGATTATCCTTGTCTTGTGGGGAATTGCGACTCATCTAGACAGTAAAATCAATAGCCGAGACAGTCAAAAACTGGTTATCTACAACTGGGGGGACTATATCGATCCAGAACTCTTGGAGAAATTCACAGAAGAAACAGGAATCCAAGTACAGTACGAGACCTTTGATTCTAACGAAGCCATGTATACCAATTTTTACAAGCAGAAGACGGCATACG
>CABTWF010000031.1:0-22084 GCA_902488495.1 uncultured Streptococcus sp.
ACAGTTCTGACGAACTCAACCAACAAAAACAAGCCTACATCGAACGCATTGGTTCAGAGTGTGTGGCGGAAGACATCCCATTCTTCCTTGAAATCTTGGCTTACGATGAAAAAATCGCTGACGCAGGTTCTGCAGAATACGCTAAAGTGAAACCACACAAGGTTATCGGTGCCATGAAGGTCTTCTCAGACCCACGATTTAACATCGATGTTTTGAAAGTGGAAGTTCCAGTCAATGTGAAATACGTTGAAGGCTTTGGTGATGGAGAAGTCGTTCATACACGCGAAGAAGCAGCAGCCTTCTTCAAAGCTCAAGACGAAGCAACAAATCTTCCTTACATCTACTTGAGTGCGGGTGTATCAGCTAAACTCTTCCAAGAAACGCTTGTCTTTGCCCACGAATCAGGCGCAAACTTCAACGGTGTTCTTTGTGGACGTGCAACATGGGCTGGATCAGTTGAAGCCTACATCAAAGACGGTGAGGCAGCAGCTCGTGAATGGCTACGCACAACTGGATTTGAGAACATTGACGAACTCAACAAGGTTCTTCAAACAACAGCGACTTCATGGACTGAACGTGTAGAAGCATAAAAACAAGAATAGAAGAATTCCTTTTTGTTAAGAAGATACTTAAGGTTTTCTGACAAAGGATTTTGAAAATAAAAACTACAACCATAGATGGTGAGACACTCTCTATGGTTTGTTTACTTAAGAGAAATGGATCAAAGGAGAGAAGAATGAAAGCATACACAGAGCGTGTATTTGGAAATCATGAGGGCAAGGATGTCTTGGCTTATCGCTTTGAGACTGATGGTGGTTACCAGCTTGAAGTTATGACTTATGGTGCGACCATTTTGCGCTATGTTACACCTGACAAGGCTGGGAATTTTGCCAATGTGATTTTGGGCTTTGATGATTTTGATAGCTATGTAGGCAATAGTCCCAAGCATGGAGCAAGTGTAGGTCCTGTAGCGGGCCGTATTGCAGGTGCGACATTTGAGCTCAATGGCCAGACCTATAATCTTGAAGTCAACAATGCCAGCAACTGTAACCACAGTGGTTCAACAGGTTGGGATGCGAGCTTGTTTGAATTGGTAGAAGTGAGCGACCATGGCTTAACCCTCTACACAGAGCGTACAGACGGAACAGGAGGATTCCCTGGTAATCTCAAGATCTGGATCAGCTACCACTTGGAAGAAACTGGCGCCTACGAAGTCAGCTATAAGGTGACGACAGATCAGGATACGCTGGTCAATCCAACCAACCACAGCTATTTCAACTTATCTGGTGATTTCACGCAGACAATTGACCGCCATGTCTTCCAACTAAATACGGAGGGCATTTACCCAATCGCTCCAGACGGAGTTCCGGCTAAGACTCCAGATGCTACTCGTGATGTAGTGAAACATATCTACAATGGAGCTTTGTTGAAGGACATCTTTGAAGAGGAAGATGAGCAAATCCAGTTGGTATCTGGTTTGGATCACCCATTTGCTCTTCCTGCAGGCCATGACAATGCTGGTTTCCTTTATGACCAAAACTCAGGTCGTTTCCTGCTGTTCAAGACAGAGGCCCCTTGCTTTGTGGTCTACACAGCAAACTTTGTGGATGAGAGTGTCATCATCGGAGGCCAGCCAATGGTGCAACACAATGGGATTGCCCTTGAAGCGCAAGCTTTACCAGATGCCATTCACAGTGATCTCAAAGACCAAGTCATTCTCAAAGCAGGGGAAACTTTCACCAGCAAAACTCGCTACGAGCTTGTTGTCAAATAAAAAGAAGAGCTGGTTTCCAGCTCTTTTGAGTTGTCTTCGTTGACATTTTATCTCAATAGTGTATAATTGATGTAATTAATAAAGTTACAACAAATAAAAGGAGACACCCTATGACTTATGCATACCAAAGCCACATTTATCTAGCAGAGGCGGTTTTAAATGTCAAGGATTTGACGAGTCAAACGGCTTTTTATCACCAGATTATTGGCTTGGAGATTTTATCCCAAACAGAGACAGAAGCGATTTTGGGACTTGGTCGAAAAGCCTTGGTTCACTTGATTCAGGCAGAAAAGTCTGGCGAAGTAAGGGAGCATTATGGGCTCTACCATCTGGCGATTTTGTTGCCGACGCGAAAAGCCTTGGCAGATGTCTTGAAACACCTAAGTGACTTGCGGATTCCTCTGGTCGGGGGTGCAGATCATGGATACAGTGAGGCTATTTATCTAGAGGATTTGGAAGGAAATGGCATTGAACTCTACCGTGATAAGCCAGTGTCTTCATGGGATATTCGAGAAGACGGTCGCATTATCGGTGTGACCGAAGCCCTTGCGGCACAGGACATCTATGAGTTAGGGGAAAAGGTGGATCCCTTTATCCTAGCTGAAGGGACGAGAATGGGGCATATCCATCTATCGGTGAAGGATAGCCACGCGGCGAGCCAGTTTTATCAAAAGGTGTTAGGATTAGAAGATAAATTTAGCATTCCTAGTGCCAGTTGGATAGCGGCTGGTCAGTACCATCACCACCTGGCTGTCAACGAATGGGCTGGAAAAGGTCTGGCTCCGCGTGAGCAAGGCTTGTCAGGCTTGGCCTACTATGTCCTTGAGGTCGAAAGCAAGGAAGAACTCTTGAACATCGTTAAGCAAGCACAAGAGCTAGAAGCACCGATCAAATGGCTAAATTCGAGTGAACTGGATCTTGTAGACCCAGATGGGATTGTGACTCGCATTCGCTTGGCACGATGAAACGAGGAAAACACGTTATTTATTTTAGAGACATAGGAAAAGGCGGATAAGCTCGTATTCTGTTTTTAGAATGCGGACTTGTTCGCTTTTTTATGAAATGACGAAACCTTTCTTGGATCTAGCAAAGGTATCTGTCGGGGATATTTTCCCTTTTCTGGGGGTTCATGCTATAATACTAATAAACTTTTCTTTCTCTAGGAAGGCAAATGCTAAAAATCAGCTAGACTGCTGGCAATCGTTGTCACGATGCTTTTAAGAGAAAGTAGAACTTTGTTTGAACATCCGTATTGAGTTTAGGAAATGGTAATAAGATGGACACAAGTGTAAAAAATTTAATCAGTATGGGCCCTCTGGAGGACTCTTTTATCTATTATGATTTGGGGAATCAAGTATTCTACAGTGCAAAACAAGGCATGAATTATTCAGCTATTGCAGCCCCTATTGCAATCTATTCCTTCCAACGGCTGTCAAAGTTGCTCAACCAAACCTTTGGAGATGTCTCCTCCCCTTTCAATCTGATTTTCTTTATCCTGATGTCTCTGTTTTTGGTTTTCGGGACCATTCTCCTTGCCAAGTCTACCCGACGTAACATGAAGACAGATAGATTTAGAAAAGTCCGGCTGACAAAAGCCAATATCAAAACACTTAGGAGAAAATCTAGAGCATTGACAGTAGTTGGCTACATTTTTGTTTTAATAACGATTTTTTCAGCCTATCGTTATCTGGCTGTTTCTGATTTTCAATTTTTACTTATGTACATGTTAGGGATTGGTATTCTTACATATATAGTCTATGATTTTCGGATGAAAACACGCAAACGACTGTTCAAAGAGCTGATGGAGATATTACAGGACGGTAGCCGAGGGAAAGAGGGAGAAATGTAAGATGAGAAAAATCATTTATATAGGCCAAGGATGCCAGCAATCCGTCTACTATAACACAAAGACGAGAGAGGCTTTAGCGACAGAATCTAGCGCCTCGTCAGAAACCGATGGTGCTATCAGTTCAAAGAAATCCAAGTGGCCTTGGGTTGTCTTCTTTGTTTTCTTGCTAGTTGCTATTATCGGTATTTGGATTCGTTCCTTGATAGCACCCTTTAGATTGAGTGAGTGGATGGCACCTATCCATCTAGCCGCTATCCTTTTCGTTTTTATCGGAAGTGTTTATGGATTTGAAAAACTGTTCTACAGTGGGGCTAAGTCGCTTGTCCCAGCAAGTGAAGAACAGTTTAAAGATGCGGTTGAAAGTAGTACTTTTTGGAGGAAGTCACCAGATAAGGAACCAACAGTCGATAAAATCATCTTGTATCTATTTGTTATCCTCGTTCTTCTATTTGTTTTTGTTATTGTTGTGTTCTTTGCCATACCTGGAACCTTCATTCCCTACTATGAACATGAATGGTTTGAGCCGTCTATGTTCATGGTACCCATCGGAGCAACAATCGTCCCAATTAGTGTCGTACTGCTCTTATTCCAAAACAACCCAATCCGCTGGCTCTTAGCCGTACGAAAATACAAGCAGGGAAAAGTGATATTTAGGGAAGAGAAGTAAGAAGAGGATAAGATGAAAGAAAAGTATGTTGAGTTTTTAAATATGGCAGTTGTGGATACTAGTCCTATAAAGCGTTTTGATATTATATAAATCACTGATGAGGGAAGATAATGAAAATAATAATGAAATCAAAATTTGTTCAAGTCATGTTTCTTGCACTCACTGTCATAGGGCTATACTTTGCTTATCAGGCATATCGTAGGCATGAACTTACTCAGTTTGTCATGTGGAGTCCAAGAGCTAAAATTGTAAGTTATGAATTCATGGATGACAACAAGGCAGTAGCGATTGAGTGGGATAATGAGTCGGAGTTAAAAGATGCGGAAGAGGCTAAGAAATATGATTCGCGTGTCAATGTAGAAAGAATGACGAGAGTTAATGGAGAACGCTATATCATCCAACAAAGTTATAAGTTAAAATCAGCCACGTATAAGTATTGGATTCTAGAAGAGGATGCGGTGCCATATTTGAAAAGTAATATTCCAGAGCAGGGAGAGTACTGGTTGTTAGACGTCTATGATACGAAAGATGGGACAATTAAACAAAAAACCTATGATGTATTTCAGATGGTGAGGGAATATAATAAGGATTATATTCCAAGAAGAGTTCGTGACGTTAATTATTTCTTGTATACGGAACAAGGAAAAACTTACTTACCAATTAGTATGGCTATTGGTCAACAGCCAGAAATGAAAATGGAAACTGGGCTTATTGATATAGAGGATGGAAAGATAGTAGCAACTACTCCATCTGGTAAAACTTCCAAAGATCTTTATAACGATAAGAAAGAATCATACAAACCGAAGTTAGATGATATTCTTATTTCGAATAATAAATTTTCAAGCGAAAAGTTTGCCTTTGTCTTATCTCTTTTTGGTTTTAAAGAACCAGTAGAAAAATCCCAATACCCGTCCTTGGCAAGCAAGTATCCAAAGGCATTTGATATATTGAGTAAAGGGTTATTATCGGAATTATATTTCCTCGGAAAAGAAGATGTTCATTTTGAAATCTCTCTCTTAAAGCTGGTTCTTCCAGATGGTACAAATATCTTTAAGGATATCACCATTCCAGCAGCTAGTTCGAAAGATGGACAGGAACATTTGGTTCAAAGCGAAGAAGAGTTCTTACAATATTATAAATCCAGTACGGAGGAAGAATGAAAAGACTGATAAAATCAAAATTAGTTCAAGTCCTACTTCTTGCACTCACTATCATAGGACTATACTTTGCTTATCAGGCATATCGAAGGAATGAACTTACTCAGTTTGTTATGTGGAGTCCAAGGGCAAAAATTGCAAGTTATGAATTTATGGATGATAACAAGGCGGTAGCAGTTGATTGGGATAATGATGCGGAGTTAAAAGATGCGAAAGAGGCTAAGAAATATGATAATAGGATAAAAGTTGAGGTAAATACAGTGACCAATGGTGAACGTTTTATTGTTCGCCAGAGTTACAAATTAAAATCAGCCACGTATAAGTATTGGGTTCTTGAAGAGGATGCGGTTCCATATTTGAAAAGTAATATTCCAGAGCAGGGAGAGTACTGGTTGTTAGACGTCTATGATACGAAAGATGGGACAATCAAACAAAAAACTTATGATGTCTTCAAGATGGTGAGGGAATATAATAAAGATTATATTCCAATTGGTGTTGCTGAATCATCAAATTTATTACAATCTGAGAATGAAAAAGATTATTTACCTATAAAAATGGCTGTGAATAGTGAACCAAGTGCTAAAACTTTTATAGGTATAATTGATTTGACGAGTGGAAAAATTTTATCTGAAACACCATCTGGAAAGTCAGGAAAAGAGTTTTATGATGTTTTTAAAAATACAATAAAAAATAGAGACAATTTTGAAGATATAATCAATCAAAATGATAGACTTTCAAATCAAAATTTTACTTTTGATTCATCTAAATTCAGTTTTAAAGAACTAGTAGAAAACTCCCAATATCCGTCCTTGACAAGCCAATATCCAAAAGCATTTGATATATTGAGCAAAGGGTTATTATCGGAATTATATTTCCTTGGAAAAGAAGATGTTCGCTTTAAAATCTCTTTCTTAAATCTCGTTCTTCCAGAAGGCACAAATATCTTTAAGGATATCACCATTCCAGCAGCTAGTTCGAAAGATGGACAGGAACATTTGGTTCAAAGCGAAGAAGAGTTCTTACAATATTATAAATCCAGTACGGAGGGAGAATAATGGGACAAAAGCATTTGTCTTATATTCCAATAGATATTGATAGTTGACATTGAATTTTAAATGGGGAGAGAAAAAATGAAGAAGTTAGTTGTCATCATCTTGTTGTTGATTCTGGGAGCTTGCTCTAATGGAAAGGAAGCAGGGGAAACAGAGAAAAGTACACGCGAGACAGTTGTAAACAAAGAGAAAGAATTGAAATTTGTAGTAGCACCACAATATGAAGGCCAAACGTCAGATTTAATTGAACTTGGTAAAAAATTGACCAAAGAACATCCAGAAATTGGAAGTAAGGGAAGTATGGCTATCTACTTTACAGGAGCCGTCTCAGATGGTAGGGCAGCACTAATGCTCGTCAATAAAACTGACGTAGATATCAAAAAAGATTTGGAGTTTTCACTGAGCTGGTCCTATGATGGCAAGGCCATTTTTGATAATCAAAAGATTAGCTATACTATCAAGGATAGTGGTGAGTTACCTTCTTACACAACTACATTAATTTTGTTACCACTTAATTCAGAACAATTGGAGCTTGTTGATTCGATGTCAGATCCATCTAAGATGACACTTTCAATGTCCGATGTGAAGAGTGTGGAATAAGATAGGAGTTGAATATGACAACAGAAACCATTTTATTTTTAGTTGCTACCATCGTCATTCTTTTATCCTTGATCTTTTTATCTGGTACATATCTCTACCTTTATTTTCGGGATAAAAAGATGGTACGTCTTGCCAAATCGTCTGTTAAGGGAACGGTTGTGGGCTATAGTAATTTTCAGGCTGGGAATCCTCCGATTGTTGAATATACTGTTAACGGAACTACTTATAGCAAGCCATTACGGTATTTTATAATCAGAACGGTTTCGCTTCCATGGGGGCCTATAAGTACATCTGATAACTTTACAAGAGAGGACATGTTGGCAAATTCCCTAACCTTTTATCGTAATTCTTTTATATCCTTTAATAACTTAATGCGAACGCATTTTCCAGTATATTCGAAGATGACGGTATGGTATGATCCTGAAAAACCAAACAGGGCTTATGTGGAACGATACTGTGGAATCAACAAACTTTATAAATTGTTGGGCATCGGTAGTGCTATATTGTTAATCATGGTCTACGCTGTTGTAGTGCTTGCTTATTTGTTAAAGAGGTGAGGTATAGATGTCAAAAGTTTGTATAGTTGTAGTAGAAGAAATGAACCTAAGTATATCAGATATTCAAATGAAGTAGGAGAACTATATGTCAGATTTAAAGCTTTATTTTTTGTTGCTATTTGGAGTTGTATCACTCTGTTCATCTGTACTTTTCTTTTTCCGTTATTTTTACAAAAGAGAACTAAGGATAAAAAATTTATCTACTGCATGTGTTGAGGGAGTTGTAGTAGGATACAAGTATTCAAAACCAGCAGGTCCTCCAATTGTTGAATATAAAGTTGATGGGCATACTTATCAAAGAAATCTGGACTACCATAGAGTCATTCTCATATCAGTTCCTTGGAAGAGTGTACAAGCCACTTCTAGGTCGGAGTTATTAGCTCAAAAGATAACAATTTATAGAAATTCTGTCGTTTCTGTTACACGTGTTTTGGAAGATGCTTTTCCAAAGGGCTCAAAGATGATGGTTTGGTATAACCCTGCTTGTCCCAAAGAGTCCTTTGTTGAGAGATACAGTGGTATGGAAGTGGTGTATAAGCGTCAAGTATGGATATGTATGGCAACATTAATTTTAGCACCCATCTTGTTGACAATGGTATTTCTATTGGATGCAATTTATAAATAGTAAATTTAAGAGGAGGAATGGTGTCAAACGCTAGTCAACGAGTTTTATAAATGCTTGGGCATCAGTAGTGCTATATTGTTAATCATGACCTACGCCGTTGTAGTGCTTGCTTATTTGTTAAAGAGGTGAGGTAATCCACATAATGTCACAAGAGAGATATTTGCAGATCAAAAAAGAGCATCAAGTTCGTAAGTTTGTGGGGCGTTTCCTCCTCATTCTTCTTGCTATACTCGATGTTCTACTGGTATCAAGTCATTCCAATTATGTCCCGCTTGTAACGGTGGCTATGGTAACGATTGTGCCTTTTAATCATTTTCTACTTGGTCCTCTTAGGAGACAGAAAAAAGCCATAGAAAAAGAGCATCCAGAATGGAAAATACTCAGTACAAAGGGAGTAAAGGTTCCCTCGGCTGAAGCCAATAAAAGAACCTTGGCTGGTATTGGGACCTTTATGGCTTTGCTGTTGTCTTTTGGGCTATTCTATAAACCTGTGAAACAGCCGAACGACCAAGTAAATAAGCCGCCTAAGGTTGATTTTAAAGCGCCTGAAATGTCCAAGCCTTCTGAGTCTGAGTCGTCCAGCTCTTCTAAGACCAAAGAATCCAGTTCCTCAGAGTCGAAATCTTCGTCTTCGACTGAACAAAGTTCTAAAACCGAAAGTTCAGGAACAAAACCGTCAAAAAGCGAGTCCAATAATCCTTATTACCAGATTCCAGGACTTACTGACGAACAGGTGAGAGATATCATATCGAAATCTGTGAAAGATTTGAGAGAAAAACAGTCAAAAGAAAAATCCGAAGAATAGACTCGAGGGATTCGATGTCGTTTCTGAACGAGTTCCTTCTTTGAGATTATACTCTATAGAATAACAGGAGGAGTTCATATGAATAAAGAAGTGATTGGTTTGATAGTTGGGACCATCGTCATCTTCCTATCTTTTGTATTTGTATGTGGGACCTTTCTCTACCTCTATCTTCGGGATCAGAAGTTGATCCGCCTTGCCAAGTCATCCGTACAGGGAACGGTTATCGGCTATAGCCGTTTTTGTGAGGGGTATCCACCTATCGTCGAATACACGGTGGATGGGATTGCTTATAAGAAAACCTTGCAGTATTTTATGTTCAAAACGGTCACAATTCCTTGGGGGACTACTAAATTTTTAAAGGACTATACAAGAGAAGATATGCTGGCGCCTTCAATCACTCGCTACAGCAACTCCTTTGTTTCCTTCAAACGCTTGATGCAGACCCATTTCCCCCTTCATTCGGAACTGACGGTCTGGTATGATCCAGACAAGCCGAACAGGGCCTATGTCGAACGTTACAGCGGAATGGACAAGTTTTACAAGTGGTTTGGTATCGGATTTGGGCTGGCTCTAGTTATAGTCTATGGGATAGTGATCCTAGCCTTTTTGTCCAATTTGTCCAAGATATACGCATAAAGGTCAGTTGGTTAATAGGAAATTTTATTTCCCATCGAGCTTCAAGAAGAATAGAGTTTTTTTCCATTTTCTTGCTCACCAATCTTTTCTTTCTGATACAGAGAAAAGGTTGCCTCCTACAAATACAGACAGGAAGTGAATTTTGACAAAGCCCCTTATTCGAGATATAATGAAGAAAAAGTGACCAAGGATAAATCAATGACAAACTCGAAGTATATAACACGTCTGAAACGTTCAGAGGGCCAGTTGCGTGGAATTCAAAAGATGATTGAAGAAGATCGTGACTGCGCAGATATTGTTACGCAGTTGACAGCAGTGAAATCTAGCGTTGAGCGCGTGATTGAGATGATCATTACTGAAAATCTCACAGGCTGTATCAACCAACCACTAGACGACCCCGAGGCTCAAAAGGAACGCCTAGAAAAGGCCATCCGATACCTGATTAAGCGGAAATAAACTAATTTGCTATTGATAAACAATGCAGACAAAGGTATTTAAGTCTATTTCGATAAAGAAATCATGTCAGACAAACGGATGAGTTCCCCCAATACCAATGAGCAACCTCTTTTTAGATACCGTCAATGTGCTTCGTTTTATAGAAGCGACGGGTTACGAGCTCTATATCATTGGGGTGCAGAAATGAAAAAACCGATTAAGTTTCTTAATCGGTTTTTTCATTATTCTACTTGACCGGGCCAAGCATTCATACCACCTTCTACATTGATAACGGTAAGGCCTTGAGCGCTTAGAAATTCACAAGCAGATGCGGAGCGTACTCCGCCTTGACAGATGACATGGTATTCCTGGTCAGCTTTGAGTTCTTTGTAACCTTGCTCCAAGGTACTTAACGGAAGATTTTTGGCACCTGGTGCATGTCCTGCTTGGAATTCGTGCACTTCACGTACATCGATAAGGTTTAGATTTTCATTTAGGTATTTTTCATAAAAGTCAGCCATGCTGATACTCGTTTCCATATTCGACTCCTTCTGGATTAGCCATTTTATATAGTGAATAAGCGCCATCAAGGTTTTGGACGGCAAATCCTGCCTGCTGGAGGATACGCTCTGTGATATAGTTGCGCAAAACGCTGTGGCAGCTAAGGATGTAGGCTTGGTTCTTGTCTGGTTCACCCAAGATCTCCCTTAGTTCATTTAGGGGTTATGGATGGTATCGACCTTGGGTCGCCCCCCTGAAATTCGCCACTTATCCGTACATCTAGGGATTTTTGGCCCTTAGTCAGATCGTCTTTGAGCTGACACCATTGGATATTATCGCTCAGACCTTCGATAAGGTTCAAGGCTGTGTAGCCAATTATTTTATGCTTCTAGATGACCTTGCCTGTCCAAGCGCTCATACCGCCTCGGACATTGATGACATCGTAGCCTTTTTTCTTTAGCTTTTTCGCAGCTAGTTTGCTTCGCACACCAGAATGACAAATAACATAGAGTGTTTCTTTTGTCGCTGGTGTGTAAGAACCGATTTCCGTTAAAGGAACATTTTTGGCATTTTTGATATGGCCTCTCCGGAATTCCATAGGCGTCCGAACATCTAGTAGCTGAATCGGTTCTCTGAGTTTAGCTTCTAACTCGCTGGTCGAAATACTGTCAATTTTTGTAAATAATAGGTGAAACATAGGCACCTCCAAATATACCCTTATGGGGTATATTAAACCATGAAGTCAAGCTTTTGTCAAGCAAGTTGTTTTAACTTGGGAGGGAATTAGTTTCGAGAGTCTAGAAAGCAGGCTATTCTTGACCTTTCAAAGGCTTTTTGATATGATGGGTCCAAAGTAAGTGTGAGGTGATAAGATGGCTAGCGAATACCAGAAAATGATAGCAGGGGAGCCTTACCGTCCGTCGGATCCTGAATTACGGACCTTGGCGCAGGCTTCTCGCCAAAAACAGGCTGCCTTTAACCGAGAAGAAGATCCCTTGAAAGGGGCGGAGATTATCAAAAGTTGGTTTGGTTCAACTGGGGAAAATCTCTATGTCAATCCACGCCTGGTGGTCGATTATGGAGTCAATATCCATCTAGGGGAAAATTTTTATTCTAATTGGAACTTGACCATGCTGGATGTTTGTCCGATTCGCATCGGGAACAACGCCATGCTTGGCCCCAACTGTCAGTTTTTAACCCCACTCCATCCACTGGATCCGGATGAACGCAATTCAGGGGTCGAATACGGCAAGCCCATCACCATCGGAGATAATTTCTGGGCTGGAGGTGGTGTCATCGTCCTTCCTGGGGTGACACTGGGCAATAACGTTGTTGCTGGAGCAGGGGCCGTGATTACCAAGTCCTTCGGAGATAATGTTGTCCTAGGTGGCAATCCTGCGCGAGTTATCAAGGAAATCTCTGTGAAAGAAAATTAAAAAGAACAGCTGGGGCTGTTCTTTTTTTAATTTTTATCTTAGTCTTATAGATTTTTCTTCTTTTTGGCTTTCTTGGTCAAGGAAACATCGCACTGAGATATCTTGCTTGTCAGGTAGCTTGTCAGTTGAAAGTCGTCTACTTGAGGATTGAGATCGACTTCGTAGACGGTTTGCAAGGATTCACCAGCATTGCTGGTATCTACTGAGATAAGGTCAGACTCGGTACAAAATTGATCCAGCGCGACCTGAATAGTATCTAGGCGGTCTTCTTTATTGGGAAGTGTGATGGTTAAGAGTCTACGACTTTGGTGATTGCTCTTGCTCTGTTGTTTTTCCAAAAGGAGCCAAATGCCTAGGATAAAGACTGTGAAGAGAACGGCTAAGAAAAGATAGCCTGTCCCTGCCGCCAGACCGATGATCATGGCTAGAAAGATAGCGATCAGCTCTCGAGAGCCACTCGTGGCAGAACGGAAACGAATGAGACTGAAGGTCCCTGCTACTGCAATCGACGTTCCGAGACTGCCATTGACGAGGAAGATCACCAGCGTCATCAAACAAGGTAAAAGGATCAAACTGATGACAAATTCCCGTATGTAAAGAGTCCGTTGCTTGTAGGCCCAGCTGAGTGCTAGTCCTAGAAAAAGGCTGACGACGAGGGCAAGTAGGAGTTGGAGAGGGTCAGCAGTGGCGGTTGCGTCGTTGAAAATAGAATTAAAAAGATTAGACATAAGCATTACCTACACTTTCTCCGATAGGTTGTGGGGCATAGGCCAGTCCTTGTGATTTATGGTAGGCGCAGGAGTATTTTGAGAATTTTTGCTCTACCAGCCCATACTTATCAAGGATATCCTGTAGCCATTGCGGTTTGTCACCAGGCGCCTTGATTTCCATGATGACCAGGTCGTCTTCTAAGAGAGGCAGGCCTTTTTGTCAGCAAATAGGCAGACCTGTTTATCACGATAGATCAGGTTTTGGTCAAGAGTGACACGAATTTTCTGGTAGGGGAATCCTTGAATTTTCTTTTTTTCTTTTAGTGAAAAACGGTCATAAGAAATATAGATACGTGGTTTGAGAGCTTCACTGTAGCGTTGACGTAGCTTTTGAACCTCTGCTACCAGAAAGCTATCTTTGATCAGGTTTCCTCCCCAACCCTTGGTGATGAGCTGGGTGATGGTATCTGACTGGGATAGGACGCGGTGCTTGTGACCGACACCGGCTTCGTCTTTGGACTTGATTTCTAGAAAGACGGGGCTGTCAGCGTTTGGTTGCGCGAGATAGGTCCGCATACGGATTTTTTCCTTCTTATGCTGATCCTGCAGAGAGTCTTGGATGAGCTGAAAATCTTCTGTGTCAAAGTAGATATTGGAAATGGTCGAAGTCGGATAGTCGTCCTCGACGAGGTAGTCTTTCAAATCTTCTATTAAATCCTGTAAATCTGTTTTAGAAACCATATACTTGGTTTCGATCCGTTCAAAGCTCTTGTTTCTAGGGGTTTCATAAGTCTTTCTCCTTCAGATAAATCATAGATTAAACAAGGTAAACTTGCTTGGAACAAGTCTAGAGGACATTTCTAAAAGTTTTATTAAGCGAAACTTAACTGAAACTGAATTTAAGGAAACTTTCAGAAAAGTTTTAGTTTTGTTTCAGAAATCTTCTGTAGACTGTCTAGCTATATCATACGAAGGAGAGGAAAAAGGTATGAAATCAAAAAAATGGATCCTACTCGCAACGAGTTTAACGGCAATGGTGCTGATGGCAGCATGTTCCCAGTCAACAACTACATCTAATACCAATGCAACGACAAATAATGCAACAACTTCAACAAAGACAAACCAAACTTCCTATTTTACAGAGAAGGACAATGATACTGCTTATGATGAAAGCACAGCTTCTAAGATTGAGTTATCTGGCTCATCAGCAAACGTCTCTGGAGATGGGGTGACAGTCTCTGAATCAACAGTGACCATCACAAAATCTGGAACCTATGTGATTTCAGGTCAGTCTGACGGAGTGCAGATCAAGATCGAGGCAGATAAATCGGCAGATGTTCACCTAGTCCTAAAAGGAGCGACCATGACCAATACCAATGCAGCGATATCTGCGATATCAGCTGGCCATGTCTACTTGACTTTAGCAGAGGAAACCACCAACAGTCTCTCTGACTCAAGCTCTAACAGCGACGAAAAAGCAGATGCAGCTCTCTTTTCTAAGGTGGATTTGACCATCAATGGGAAAGGAACTCTCAATGTAGATGGCAAGAAAAACAATGGTATCAAGGCCAACGACACCCTCCACATCACGGGTGGAACCTATAACATCACATCAGTTGGCGATGCCTTCAATGTTAATGATGAACTCAATATCACTGGTACGACCATGACCATCGATGCCAAAGAAGATGGGGTCAAGGTGGACAATGACGAGGATACTTCAGTCGGAACCATGTACCTATCCAACAACGACATCACCGTTACAGCAGGAGATGATGGCATCCACGCATCAGGTGATTTGGTTATCGATAGTGGTACCTACACCGTCAAGAATTCGACAGAAGGACTTGAAGGTAAGTCAATCACTATCAACGGTGGGGACATTACCATCTACTCAACAGATGATGGGGTTAATGCAGCCAACAAAAACGCCCAACAGAGTGAAATCTTCTTTACCATGAACGGTGGGAACCTGACAGTAGAAGTCGGCCAAGGAGACACAGATCCAATCGACTCGAACGGCAATATCACAGTCACAGGCGGAATCATTAAAATGACTGGTCAAACAGGTTTTGACTTTGATGGAACTGCGACCTACACAGGTGGAGATATCTATCTCAACGGTGAAAAACAAACGGAAATTGTCAACTCTATGCCTGGAGGCGGTGGACCAAATGGAGGCCCTCAAGGCGGCGGTTCAGCCCCTGGCGGACAAGGATAAACAAAAAAGGATAGCATTCTAAGAGCAATGTTATCCTTTTTTATCGGTACTATTTTAAAAAACTTATCGCTTTTTCAAGCAGTGAGTTTTCTTAAATCAATTTCCAGTCAACTTCTGAGTGTTTCTTGGTCTGGGTTATGTAAAAATACGTGAAATGGACTTCCATTACCAAGGTCATGAGGGTTGCAATGGTGATGACAATGGTAGGATTGGCTGAGAAAAGCAGAGGAAGAATAGGCCTTTAAAAAGTGGACAGGAAAGACCATTTCAGAGTATCGAGAAGAGATTTAGAAACAGCTCTAAAAGTAATAGCTATCCATTATAAGCATCAGATAATAATGTCTGGTGCTTTATTTTTTAAAGAATTTCAACTTTTTTCTTGACAAGTGAGTAAACACTCACTATAATAGGTTCATATTTAGCAAGTGAGTAAACACTCACCTAGGAGGAAGCATATGAAAAAATTGCTACATTTACAAGATTTGGATAAGTCTTTTGGTCGTCAAATGGTTTTGAATCATGTCAGCTTTGAATTGCAGTCAGGAGAAATTATAGGATTAATTGGTCCGTCTGGTGCTGGTAAATCAACTATGATTAAGACTACGTTAGGAATGGAAAAGGCTGATGGAGGTGTAGCTTTAGTGTTAAATCACACTATGCCCAATCGCCATATTTTAGGAGATATTGGCTATATGGCCCAATCAGATGCTTTATACGAGTCCTTGTCAGGCCAAGAAAATCTGGAATTTTTTGGTCAGCTAAAGGGGCTTTCTAAAAAAGACCTGAAGGCGGAAATTGCTTATATAGCTCAAGTAGTAGATCTGACAGACTACTTAAACAAGGCGGTATCTGGTTATTCTGGAGGAATGAAACGGCGTTTGTCACTGGCTATCGCGCTTTTAGGAAATCCTCAACTCTTGATTTTGGACGAACCGACAGTTGGAATCGACCCTTCTCTTCGAAAGAAAATCTGGAAAGAATTATTCGCGCTTAGAGACAATGGGGTTGGGATATTAGTTACTACCCATGTTATGGATGAAGCAGAGTTGACGGATAAGGTCGGTTTATTATTAGGCGGAAAAATCATTGCTTTTGATACACCGCAACACTTAAAAGAAAGTTATCAAGTTTCAAGTATTGAAGAAGTATTTTTAAAAGCAGAAGGTGAGTAAAATGAGAACAATAGCGATTGCAAAAAAAGTCATCAAAGAATTACTTCGTGACAAACGAACTCTAGCCCTGATGTTTATAGCACCTGTTTTTATCATGTGGTTGATGAACCTCATGTTTTCAGCTAGTACAACCGTGAATGTCAAGTTAGCAACACAGGATCTACCAACTGGTTTGGTAACGAAAATGGATGAGCTCGATCATGTGGACGTCGAGACTTATCAAGACTTAGATCAAGCCAAAGAAGCGCTAGCAAATGAAAAAGTCGATGCTGTGATTTCTTATAAAGACGGTGAGTATCAGGTCGACTACGCAAACACAGATGCCTCCAAGACCTCTATGATACGACAAGTGTTACGGACAAGTATCGCCAGTGAAGGCACCGATCAGTTACTATCTCGTGTTAAAAAAGCTCTTCCACAATTGGACTCGGACGCAAAAACACCAGAAATCAAGGAGTCTTACCAGTATGGAGATGAAAATACAAGCTTCTTTACCAATATGATTCCGGTTTTGATAGGTTTTGTAGTTTTCTTCTTTGTCTTTTTGATTTCAGGTATGGCGCTTTTGAAAGAACGCACCAGTGGAACACTAGAACGTTTGTTAGCAACACCAGTGAAACGATCTGAAATCGTCTATGGCTATATGTTGTCTTACGGTATTATTGCGATTTTTCAAACGGCAGTTGTCGTTTTAGCAGCAATTTGGCTACTAGATGTAGAAGTTGTAGGAAGTATTTTAAATGTTATAATAGTTAATGTGGTACTGGCTCTTGTAGCACTAGCTTTTGGAATTCTCTTGTCTACTCTAGCAAAATCAGAATTCCAAATGATGCAATTTATTCCTCTCGTGATTATGCCCCAACTTTTTTTCTCAGGAATTATTCCATTGTCATCCATGGGAGAATGGGCTCCAACTGTGGGAAAATTTTTGCCATTAACCTATTCTGGTGATGCAATAAGCCAGATTATTCTTTACGGACACAATCTTGGTGATATTTTGCCAAATCTTGGTGTTTTAATGATTTTCTTGATCATTTTAACAATTCTCAATATTGTTGGATTGCGTCGTTATCGTAAAGTTTAGAAATCAACATAAATAATGCTAAAAAGGTGTGAAGATTAGATGGATAAGACTGTTTTTGAATCGTTTGAAGATTACTTAGAAGAAGCGAATTACCCTCAAGGAAAGAAAAAAATCATGCAGGCAGCAGTGGATCTCATATCAACTAGGAGTTACCATGGGACCTCAACTCTTCACATAGCTGAGCGTGCTGGACTAAGCCAGGCAACTTTGTTTAAGTATTTTAAGACGAAGGATGATCTACTGACGGCTATTTTACATCCTGTAGTCCCAAGCATTTTCGGTAGTTTTTTTGAGGAACTCTTAGCTTTTGAAACGACAGAAGAGAGGGTTCGTTATCTCGTCCACGATCGTATGAGCTATCTCAAAAAAAATCGTGCTTTGATGAAAATCATTCTGCAGGAGAGTATTTCAAATAAAAAACTAAAAAATGAACAGATTTTTATCTGGAATGCTATTCAAGATAAACTTCGAGTGCTTCATAAGGAATTGCTGGCAGATCCACGTGTAAATCCAGAGTTAACGAGTCCTCAAATGGTTCGTATTTGTGTTGGCCCGTTGTTGGCTTACTTCGCTCAGCTTTATATCGTTAGCGATAATGGAGAAATAAAGGAAGAGGACCTAGACTTATTAGAAAAACAGATTTTAGGTGGTTTGTGGAAATAGGGGAGTTCTAGAGGAGCTAAGATTTATTTACTTGACTTTCAAACAAGCTAAAAAAGACATGTTCTGCTTATTTCAGATTCATGTCTTTTTTGTTGTTGGATTTGGTATTCTTCATAAGTCCTCAATCACTTTGCCAAAACAGAAACCGACTTCTCCAGCGGTGCAACGATTTCTCAAGTGTATGGAAGAGGAGATTTCTGGCTTGCTAAAGCCAACTCCTTGACACTTCGTCAGCTTTTGATACAATAGTACAAAATTACAGGAGGTGGGCTATGATTCAGAAACATGCGATTCCCATTTTAGAGTTTGACGACAATCCCCAAGCGGTCCTTATGCCAACGCATGAGGGATTGGACTTAAAGTTGCCAAAGAAGTGTATCTATGCATTTTTGGAGGAGGAGATTGACCGCTACGCCCAGGAAGTAGGGGCGGATTGTGTTGGTGAGTTCGTTTCGGCCACTAAGACTTATCCAGTCTATGTCATCAACTACAAGGGTGAGAAGATTTGTCTGGCTCAAGCGCCTGTTGGTTCTGCTCCAGCGGCCCAGTTTATGGATTGGTTGATTGGCTATGGTGTGGAGCAAATCATTTCCACTGGAACCTGTGGTGTCCTAGCCGATATAGAGGAGAATGCCTTTCTCGTCCCTGTTCGCGCTCTGCGAGATGAGGGAACCAGCTACCACTATGTAGCGCCTTCTCGTTATATGGAGATGCAGATTGAGGCTGTCTCTGCCATTGAGCAAATCTTGGAGCAAATAGGCATCCCTTACGAGGAAGTCATGACCTGGACGACAGATGGTTTTTACCGAGAGACGGCTGAAAAGGTTGCTTATCGTAAGGAAGAAGGCTGTGCTGTTGTGGAGATGGAGTGTTCGGCTCTTGCGGCAGTAGCTCAGCTACGTGGGGTTGTCTGGGGAGAACTGCTCTTTACCGCAGATTCCTTGGCGGATCTAGACAACTACGACAGTCGTGACTGGGGTTCTGAAGCTTTTGACAAGGCACTCGAACTCTGTCTTGCCATTGTGCACTACATGTGAGTGTTCTGACTGTTTTTATGGTAGAATGTAGCTATGTTATTCAAATCTTTTTTGGAAAAAATCAAAACGAATCTGGCTCGTTTATCGCCAGCCCGTCGCATCTTTTTAAGTTTTGCCCTAGTAATCTTCTTGGGCTCGCTCCTTTTAAGCCTCCCCTTTGTGCAATCAGAAACGTCACAAGCGGCCTACTTTGATCATCTCTTTACAACGGTGTCCATGGTCTGTGTGACAGGGCTCTTCACCCAGCCGGTAGCCTCTACTTACAATATGTGGGGCCAGTTGATCTGTATGCTCTTGATCCAGATTGGCGGTTTGGGACTCATGACCTTTATCGGAATCTTTTATATCCAAGACAAGCAAAAGCTCAGTCTTCGTGGCCGGGAGACCATTCAAGAAAGTTTCAGTTATGGAGAAACCCAGTCTTTAAAGGACTTTATTCGCTCGATCTTTCTGACGACTTTTCTGGTGGAAGGGCTCGGTGCCTTTCTCTTGAGTTTCCGCTTTATTCCTGAATTTGGCTGGGGGCGAGGGAGTTTAACCTCTATCTTTTTGGCTGTTTCAGCTTTCTGCAATGCTGGATTTGATAATTTTGGAAGTACGAGTTTGCTAGCCTTTCAAACGGACCCCTTGATCAATCTAGTGATTGCAGGCTTGATTATCACGGGTGGTCTAGGATTTATGGTCTGGTTTGATCTAGCGACCCAGTTTGGGAAAAAGAAAAACCGTCGCCTGCGTTTCCATACCAAATTGGTTCTCTTTTTAACGGCGGGAATTTTACTCTTTGGAACAGTATCGACTCTCTTAATTGAGTGGAACAATACTGGGACGATTGGAAATCTTAGTTTCCCAGAAAAATTGCTGGTTAGTTTCTTCCAGACCGTCAGCATGAGAACGGCAGGTTTTGCTTCAATTGACTACACCCAGGCTCGACCAGTTACCTTGCTGATCTATATCTTACAGATGTTTCTGGGAGGGGCGCCTGGAGGGACAGCAGGGGGGCTCAAGATTACGACCTTCTTTGTTTTGTTGGTCTTTGCCCGTAGCGAACTATTGGGCTTGCCTCATGCCAATGTGGCTCGGAGGACTATTGAACCCCGAACCGTGCAAAAATCTTTCAGTGTCTTTATTATCTTCTTGCTAACATTCTTGCTGGGCTTGATCCTGCTAGGGATAACAGCAGAGGGGAATCCGCGTTTTATTTACCTCATGTTTGAGACCATTTCAGCTCTTGCAACAGTTGGGGTGACGGCAAATTTAACACCAGAGCTAGGCAAGATAGCCCTCAGTATCGTGATGTTGCTGATGTTTATTGGCCGTATTGGTCCCTTGACACTACTGGTCAGTGTAGCGGAATACCAGCCAGACAAGAAAGACTTGATCCACTATATGAAAGCAGATATCACTATCGGATAAGAAAGGAAGAACGATGTCAGATCGGACAATTGGAATTTTAGGCTTGGGAATTTTTGGGAGCAGTGTTTTGGCTGCCCTAGCCAAGCATGACATGAATATCATTGCTATTGATGACCACGAGGAACGCATTAATCAATTTGAACCTGTGCTGGCGCGTGGAGTAGTTGGCGATATTACGGATGAAGAACTCCTTCTATCAGCGGGGATTGACACCTGTGATACTGTAGTTGTCGCAACGGGTGAAAATCTGGAGTCCAGTGTTCTCGCGGTTATGCACTGTAAGAGTCTAGGAGTGCCGACCGTCATTGCCAAGGTCAAAAGCCATACAGCTAAAAAGGTGTTGGAAAAAATTGGTGCAGACGCAGTCATTTCACCAGAGTTTGAAATGGGGCGCTCATTAGCACAGACCATCCTCTTTCATAACAGCGTAGACGTCTTTCAGTTGGACAAGAATGTATCGATTGTCGAGATGAAAATCCCACAATCATGGGTAGGTAAAAGCCTCAGTCAGTTGGATTTACGTGGTAAATACAACCTCAACGTACTTGGCTTTCGTGCCTACGAAAATGCTCCTCTGGATGTCCAATTCGGACCTAATGACCTCTTGCAGGCAGATGCCTACATCATGGCCGTCATTAATAACCAACATTTGGACACCCTAGCTGAACTGAGTGAGTAGGAGAGGAAGGGTACTCTCTTTCCAATAATTAACGAGTCAATATAAGTATTTTATAAGAGGGATTTAAGAAAAATTTTAACTTTTTCTTAATCCTTTTTAATTTTAGGAGATTATACTAGAGTCATCAAAAAAAGAAAACTCTAAGGAGAATCCTATGAAATTCAATCCAAATCAGAGATATACTCGTTGGTCTATTCGCCGTCTCAGTGTCGGTGTTGCTTCGGTTGTTGTGGCTAGTGGCTTCTTTGTCCTAGTTGGTCAACCAAGTTCTGCACGTGCTGATGTCGTCAATCCGACTCCTGCCCAAGTCGTGCCAGACGCTGCTTCGGTGAGTGAAAAGAGCGACTTACCAGCAGAGGTTCTCAAAAAAGCAGTCGATGTAGCTCTTCCTTCAGAACAAGCAGACTCAGCACCTAAAGCAAGTGTGGATACTGCAAACTCTTCAGAAAAAGCGGATGCAACTGCTAAAGAGTCGGCAGTAGCACCAAAAGAAGAAGTACAAGCACAACCTGACTCTAAGAAACAAACAGAAGATGCAGTTAAACCTGCGGAAAGTCCTGCGTCTACAGTTTCTGGACAAGACCGTGAAGCCAGTGAAGCGCAACCAGCGACCACTCCAGCTGAAGTGCAAAAAGGTGTGGCTGACAACACCAAAGATACAGTAGATGTTCCAGCTTCTTACTTGGATAAAGCTAATTTCCCAGGACCATTTACAGCCGGTGTCAACCAAGTCATTCCATACGAATTCTTCGCTGGTGACGGCATGCTGACTCGTCTTATCTTGAAAGCATCCGATAAGGCTCCATGGTCAGACAACGGAACAGCTAAAAATCCCGCTCTCCCACCAGTAGAGAAATTGGGCAAAGGTCTTTACTTCTATGAAGTGGATTTAGCAGGTACCCAAGGCAAATCTGACAAAGAGCTGCTTGACCTCTTGAAACAAAATGGTACGCAAAGCTATAAAGCTACTATCAAGGTGTACGGCGCAAAAGACGGCAAGCCTGACTTAAC
>CABTWF010000032.1:0-20917 GCA_902488495.1 uncultured Streptococcus sp.
CTAGTTTCCTAGTTTGCTCTTTGATTTTCATTGAGTATCAAAAAGCAAGCCATTTTGGCTTGCTTTTTTTCATCTTCTTCAAAAGAGATTTGCCTGCTTAACGAGGTGGCAGTCCAAGGGCAATACGGCCGTAGCGACTGATTCGTGTGATTTTCCAAGCAGGTGACCAGGTGACTTCAACCTTGACATCTTCGATACCCTCGATTTGTTTCAGACCTGCGACGATTTCGATAGGCAGGCTTTCGGCACAATCGCAGGCAGTATCGGTGAAGGTCATGACAATCTTGCAGAGACCTGTTTCATCTAGATTGATTTCATAAATCAGCCCTAGATTGTAAACATCCAATTCCACATCTGTATCAAAAACCTTCTCTAATTTATCGATAATTTGGTCTTGCAAGGCTAAAGCGCGGTCATTGATTTTGATATCGTCTCTCATAACAGTCCCTCCACGTGATAAATATCCTCTATTTTCTCATAATTCTGACAATTTGGCAAGTTTTTGATGAATTTTCTGAAAAATATGATAAAATGAAGAAAATACGGAATCAAGGGGAAGTCTATGGAGCAGATTGGAAAAGTCTTTAGACAATTACGAGAGTCAAGAAATATCTCGCTGAGACAAGCAACTGGGGGACAATTTTCGCCGTCCATGTTGTCCCGATTTGAAACAGGTCAGAGTGAGCTTTCGGTGGAAAAGTTTCTATTTGCCCTAGAAAATATATCTGCTAGTGTAGAGGAAATCCTCTTTCTGGCGAGAGGTTTTCAGTATGATACAGATTCTGAGTTGAGAAAAGAAATCACAGATGTTTTGGATTTAAAGAATATAGCACCTCTTGAGGACTTATATCGCAAGGAGTATCAAAAGCATGCCCATTCTCAAAACAAGCAGAAACATATTCTAAATGCCATCATTATCAAGTCTTATATGAAGAGTATGGATGAAATGGTTGAGTTAACGGCAGAGGAAGGGAAAGTCCTTCATGACTACTTGTTTTCTACTGAGATTTGGGGAATCTATGAACTCAATTTGTTCTCAGTCAGTTCTCCGTTCTTGTCTGTTTCTCTTTTTACTAGATATGTACGAGAAATGGTCCGCAAATCCAATTTTCTAATGGAAATGTCTAGTAATCGAAACCTTTTTCATACTATGCTATTGAATGGTTTTTTAGCCAGCATTGAGTGTGAAGAATTTACCAATGCCTCTTATTTTAAACGTGTCATCAAAGAGCATTTCTACAAGGAAAATGAGACCTATTTCCGAATTGTCTATTTGTGGGCTGAAGGTCTTCTTGATAGCAAGCAGGGTAGAGTCAAGGAAGGTCAGAAAAAGATGGAAGATGCTGTCCATATTTTTGAGATGCTTGGTTGTAACAAATCTGCTGAATACTACAGAAATACAACCGATTGTTGAATATCTGCAAACTAAGAAAATAATTTGAAAATTTAAGCGATAGAACTTTTGACTACTCTCAGGTCGTTACAAAAGTTCTATCGTTTCTTTGCTCATTTTGTGTGTTGCATATATTCAAAAGTTTTCCCTTTCAATTTCTAAGTGCTATACTATAGTCATACTTCATATAGGGATTATAACAAGAAGGGAGATTACCTATGAAACTATTGTTTAGAAATCAAGCTTATCGACTCTTGACTTTGTCGCGCTTCTTCAATGCCTTTGGTGCTTCGATTTTCAACCTGGTCTTTATCGTCTATGCATCGACCTTGCCACAAGCCTCTTTTGCTGTTGCTATGGCGAATATTGTCATGATTATTCCGACTCTCTTTACAGTTTTTGTAGGGATTCGGGCAGATTACACGAGGGCCAAGGTCAAATGGATGGTCTATAGCGGTTTGTTTCAGGCGGTTTTATTTTTTCTAGCAGCCCTAGTTGTTCAGCAAGCTAGTCTCTTTGCCTTTTCTAGCCTGTGTTTAATCAATGTCATTAGTGATGTCATCAGTGATTTTGCAGGTGGTTTGCGCATGCCTCTCATTAAGGAAAAAGTAGCTGAAGATGATTTGATGGAGGCTTACTCTTTTTCCCAGTTCATTACCTATATTTCAGCTATTGGTGGTCAAGCCTTTGGAGTCTGGCTCTTAGGCCTATCTGTCAACAATTTTTCCCTCGTTGCGGGAATCAATGCCTGTTTTTTCCTAGTATCAGCCGTTATCCTCTTTTTAGGAAAAAGCAAATTGAGCCTGTCAATGTCATCTGCTGATGGTGAAATCCTAAAAAATGAGAAGCTATCTATCAAAGAGCAGTTCCTAACAATTTACCGAAATTTACGTCTCGTTTTTCTTAAAGGTGGGCAGAAAAACTTTGGTTTTATGCTCTTTGCTGTTTTGCTTATCAATGCCTTGGGTGGCGCTTTGGGTGGAATTTACAATATCTTCTTTTTGAGCCATTCTCTCTTGAATTTTTCTTATACAGAGGCATTATTTATCAGTCAATTCTGTGCTTTGTTAGCAATCATCATCAGTAGCCTTACGGGCAATGATTATTTTGGGAAGCAGTCCTTGCCTAGACTGATGATGTGGGCTACCGTAGGGCTCACTCTAATTGGTCTAGCTAACGTATTTAATCAAGTTCTGCTTGGTTTGCTATTTCTCTTTTTAACTCTGTATGTATCTGGTAAAGTTTCACCAAAGATTAGTGCCATGCTCATGAAAAATCTAGCTCCAGAGGTTTTAGCTCGTACCAATAATTTTTTAGGTTTATTGTTTACCTTATCCATACCTGTGGGAACAGCTTGTTTTTCACTAGTAGCCGTATGGAATATACAGTTGACTTGGATGCTATTTGTTGGTTTTTCCTTCCTGGCTATTCTTTTGACAGGTCTTAATCTCAAAAATGATATCTAATACTCTTCGAAAATCAAATTCAAACCACGTCAACGTCGCCTTGCCGTACTCAAGTACAGCCTGCGGCTAGTTTCCTAGTTTGCTCTTTGATTTTCATTGAGTATAAATCCTAATTTTTTTCTTACTGTTTTAATCCCTCTATTTATGGTAAAATAAGACTATTAAGTTTAAAGAGGACACCCTATGAAATTACAAAAACCAAAAGGAACGCAGGATATTTTACCTGCTGAATCTGCCAAATGGCAGTACGTTGAGGGCTTTGCCCGTGAGATTTTCAAGCGCTACAACTACGCAGAAGTGCGCACGCCTATTTTTGAGCATTACGAGGTTATCAGCCGCTCTGTCGGAGATACAACGGATATCGTAACCAAGGAAATGTACGACTTTTATGACAAGGGTGACCGTCATATTACCCTCCGTCCAGAAGGAACTGCGCCAGTTGTCCGTTCCTACGTGGAAAATAAACTCTTCGCCCCAGAAGTGCAAAAGCCAAGTAAGTTCTACTACATGGGCCCTATGTTCCGCTATGAGCGTCCACAGGCAGGGCGTTTGCGCCAGTTCCATCAGATTGGGGTTGAGTGTTTTGGCTCTAGCAATCCAGCTACCGATGTGGAAACCATCGCTATGGCAGCTCATTTCTTGAAAGAAATCGGCATCCAAGGTGTCAAATTGCACCTCAACACTCTTGGAAATCCTGAGAGCCGTGCAGCCTACCGTCAAGCCTTGATTGATTATTTGACACCGCTCAAGGAGACCTTGTCTAAGGATAGCCAACGTCGTTTGGAGGAAAATCCTCTCCGTGTCTTGGACTCTAAGGAAAAAGAAGACAAGGTAGCAGTAGAGAATGCGCCTTCTATCTTGGACTTCCTTGATGAAGAAAGCCAAGCTCACTTTGATGCGGTGCGTCAGATGTTGGAAAATCTTGGAGTAGACTATATCATCGATACCAATATGGTGCGTGGTCTGGACTACTACAACCACACCATTTTCGAGTTTATCACTGAGATTGAGGGCAATGACTTGACAGTCTGTGCGGGTGGCCGTTACGATGGTTTGGTTTCTTACTTTGGAGGCCCGGAAACTGCTGGATTTGGTTTTGGACTTGGTGTAGAGCGTCTGCTTCTCATTCTTGAAAAGCAAGGTGTGGCTCTCCCTATCGAAAACGCCCTAGATGTCTATATCGCAGTCTTGGGTGATGGAGCAAATATCAAGGCCTTGGAATTGGTACAGGCTCTTCGCCAACAAGGTTTCAAAGCAGAGCGTGATTACCTTAACCGTAAACTAAAAGCTCAGTTCAAGTCAGCCGATGTCTTTGTGGCTAAGACCCTCATCACCCTAGGAGAGAGTGAAGTCGAAAGCGGACAAGTGACAGTCAAGAACAACCAAACCCGAGAAGAAGTGCAAGTGTCACTTGATGCTATCAGCCAAAACTTCTCAGAAATCTTTGAAAAATTAGGCTTTTAATAGTAGAAAAACTGGTCAGGACCTTATTCCTGACCCTCTTTTTCCTAGGATTAACATTGCTTTTGCTTGCTCAAAAATATCTTTATAAAACCATTTCGATTGTTCGTCAGTTTGATTTGGCATTTTTCTCTACACCAAAGGATGTCTTGGACTATATCAATTCTTACGATGAAGGGGAGCGCCAAGCTAATTTGGAACAGAGTTTTCGGATTTTATTCCAATTAAATAACTATGTCTTGCCAGGTCTCTACATTCTAATTGATCTCTTTTCCTTACTGACAGGAGAGATTCAGTTACTCGCCTTATTGCTTGTCGGAGCTATCCATATTTATATCAATGTGATGCAGTTACCTATGGTGAAACGCTATTTCAAATAGGAGTCTTTTATGAAACTACTTAAAAATCTTGGCTGGTTTCTTCTAGCTATTCTATCCTTTTACTTTGGCTATGGTCTGGTTCAGAGTATGGCTTTATCAGCGCTTGACCTAGGGGCTTCAATCTTTGGAGTCTTGCCACTCTATATCGTCCTGTCAGGGGCCTATGTTTATGGAGTTTACAGATGGTATCAGACAGAAAAGGTTAGCATCCAGACGACGATTTTTAATCGTTATATTTGGTTGCCTACTCTGGTTTTGCTAGTGGCGATTATAGCCCAGTTCTTTTTGCCAGAAGATCCGTCAGTCAATCAACAAATCGTATCTCAACTGACAGTGGCTCAGCCTGTATTTGGTTTCTTTATGGTAGTGGTCCTTGCTCCTCTGACGGAAGAACTCATCTTTAGAGGGATGTTAGCGCGCTATCTCTTTCCTAAGCAGAACAACGGCAAACAGACAGCTCTGTTTCTCCTCGTATCGAGTGTGCTTTTTGCCTTGATTCATTTTCCAGGGACTTTGCAACAGTTTTTAGTTTATGCCAGTCTGGGATTGAGTTTGGGTCTAGCTTATGTGAACCGAAAAGGTCTTCTTTACAGCATTTCTCTCCACGCTTTGAATAATTTAATCGGCTTTTTGATGATACTCATGCTATAATAGAGTCAGGAGGTCACATGAAACGAGTAATTTTATTAGCAGTGATACAGGCGGTCGTTCTCTTCTTTATCATCGGGGCACTTGCCTATGCCTTTAAAGGCGACTTCTTTTACAACTATCTAGCGGTTGTCTTTGCGCCTATTGCAGGTGTCTTGCGTTTTGCGACAGCTTATGCGACGGAGATTGTTCTACCTAAAAAGGCAGCTGAGATTGCTGAAAAGCGTAAAAAAGGTTAAGAATCATAATCAGAGAATCCGATGACGTTTTCATCGGATTTTTTGTCTGTTCGTTTTGATTTCTAAAGACAATCAAACTTTTCTGCTGATTTTCATGAAGAGCCTGCGCTTTTATGGTAAAATAGTAACAGAATAAAAGAGGAGAGAAAACATGAAACGTAGTATGTATGCTGGTCGTGTTCGTGAGGAGCACATCGGACAAGAAATTACTTTGAAAGGATGGGTTGGCCGTCGTCGTGACTTGGGTGGTTTAATCTTTATCGACCTTCGTGACCGTGAAGGAATCATGCAGTTGGTTATCAACCCTGAAAAAGTATCTGCAGAGGTCATGGCAACAGCTGAAAGTCTTCGCAGTGAGTTTGTCATCGAGGTGACTGGACAAGTCGCTGCGCGTGAGCAAGCTAATGATAAATTGCCGACTGGTGCAGTTGAGTTGAACGTGACAGCTTTGACGGTGCTTAATACAGCCAAAACAACACCTTTTGAGATTAAAGATGGGATTGAGGCCAATGACGATACACGTTTGCGTTACCGTTACCTTGACCTTCGTCGTCCAGAAATGCTAGAAAACCTTAAGCTTCGTGCCAAGGTGACCCACTCTATCCGTAACTACTTGGATGAGTTGGAGTTTATCGATGTGGAGACGCCATTCCTTTCGAAGTCAACGCCAGAAGGGGCGCGTGACTATTTGGTGCCATCTCGTGTCAATAAAGGGCATTTCTACGCTCTTCCTCAAAGTCCACAAATCACTAAGCAACTCTTGATGAATGCTGGGTTTGACCGTTACTACCAAATCGTTAAATGTTTCCGTGATGAGGACTTGCGTGGTGACCGTCAGCCTGAGTTTACTCAGGTCGACTTGGAGACGTCTTTCCTTACGGAGCAAGAGATCCAAGATATCACAGAAGGCTTGATTGCGCGCGTGATGAAAGAAACAAAAGGCATCGAAGTAACTCTTCCATTTCCTCGTATGAAGTATGATGACGCGATGGCTCTTTACGGTTCTGACAAACCTGATACTCGTTTTGATATGTTGCTTCAGGACTTGACAGAAGTGGTTAGAGGTGTTGATTTCAAAGTCTTTTCAGAAGCACCTGCCGTTAAAGCCATTGTAGTCAAAGGAGCTGCGGATAACTACTCACGTAAAGACATTGACAAGATGACTGAAGTAGCTAAACAGTACGGTGCCAAAGGTCTTGCTTGGGTCAAGGTGGTTGATGGAGAATTAAATGGACCAGTTGCCAAGTTCTTAACTGGTATCCAAGCAGAATTGACTGCAGCACTTGGTCTTGAAGATAAGGATTTGGTTCTATTTGTGGCGGATACGCTTGAAGTGGCCAATGCAACACTAGGCGCCCTTCGTGGCCGTATCGCCAAAGAGCTTGGCTTGATTGATAACGATAAGTTCAACTTCCTTTGGGTGGTTGATTGGCCAATGTTTGAATGGTCTGAAGAAGAAGGTCGCTACATGAGCGCCCACCATCCATTTACTCTTCCACAGGAAGAAACAGCTCACGAATTAGAAGGTGATTTGGCTAAGGTTCGTGCCATTGCTTACGATATCGTTTTGAACGGTTATGAACTTGGTGGTGGTAGCCTTCGTATCAACCAAAAAGACCTTCAAGAACGCATGTTCAAGGCTCTTGGTTTCTCAGCTGAAGAAGCCAATGACCAGTTTGGTTTCCTTCTTGAAGCCATGGACTATGGTTTCCCACCACACGGTGGTTTGGCTATCGGTCTTGACCGTTTTGTGATGCTCTTAGCAGGAGAAGAAAATATCCGTGAAGTCATTGCCTTTCCTAAGAACAATAAGGCAACCGACCCAATGACACAAGCTCCATCAACAGTCGCTCTCAAACAACTAGAGGAACTCAGCTTACAAGTAGAAGAAGATGAAACAAGCAAAACGAATTAAGCGGTGGCGCTATTATTTGCGCCGCTTTGCTTATCAGATAAAAATCTTACGAGTTTTACAAAGTATCTCTCGGGAAAAATATGATGAGAAAGTATCGGCTTCTCTGGTTTATGGCTTTCTGTCAGCAGTAGCAGTCAATTTCTTTTTTCAACCAGGGCACGTTTACTCCAGTGGTGCGACAGGTCTGGCACAGATTATCTCTGCCTTGAGTAATCACTGGTTTGGTTTTTACATTCCGATATCGCTAACCTTTTATGCTATCAATTTTCCGTTGATGATTTTGGCTTGGTATCAGATTGGGCATAAGTTTACAATCTTTACCTTCATCACAGTATCCATGAGTTCCCTCTTTATCCAGCTTGTACCAGTTGTGACCTTGACAGAGGATCCCATTATCAACGCCCTTTTTGGGGGTGTTGTCATGGGCTTGGGGATTGGTTTTGCGCTCCGTAACAATATTTCTAGCGGAGGTACAGATATCGTCAGTCTGACCATTCGAAAGAAAACAGGGAGAAATGTCGGTAGTATTTCTTTCTTAGTGAATGGGACGATTATGCTGATAGCAGGATTGACCTTTGGTTGGAAATACGCCCTCTACTCCATGATTACTATCTTTGTCTCCAGTCGTGTCACAGACGCGGTCTTTACCAAGCAAAAACGCATGCAGGCCATGATTGTGACCAATAATCCTGACAAGGTAATCGCAAAAATCCATAAAAAATTGCACCGTGGAGCAACCATGATCCACGATGCAGAAGGAACCTATAATCATGAGAGAAAAGCAGTCTTGATTACGGTTATCACACGAGCAGAGTTTAATGATTTTAAACACATCATGAAACAGGTCGATCCGACAGCCTTTGTCTCTGTATCCGAAAATGTCCACATCCTCGGACGATTCGTAGAAACAGACAATTAATAATACTCAAAAGACCAGCCTTGGGGCTGGTCTTTATTTTTCGATAATTTTGTGTCCAATCAACTGGCGGTAACAAATCTGTTTATTGTTTTTAGCATCGTTGATGATCTGGAGAATGGTTTCAAAGGAAACGCGCCCAAGTTCCAGACTATTGATATCGACATAAGCTACGAGGTCAAGTCGAGGATTGACAGAGTCGAAACTTAAGACAGGAACAGTTAACTGGTGCTTACTGATGTAGTCACAAACCCCTTCTGCAAGGAGACTGTCAGTTGTGATAATAGCATCAATCTGTGGATCGTGATTGAACAGAAGTTCACTGAATTGATACCCTTTTTCTTCTAGAAATTCGGTTGCAAAGTAGGTTAAGTTGGTATCAATCGGAAGTTGGTGTTGTTTGAGTGCGGACTCATAGCCAGTTAGACGATCTTGCGTTACGAAGAGTCGCTTTGTACCCCCGATAAAGGCAATTCGTTTGCATCCTTTTTTGATGAAATACTCTGTCGCATCAAAGCCCGCCTGTACATTGTCATTATCAACAAGAGGGATAAAGGGTGAAGTGGATTTTCCGAGAATGAGGAAAGGGAACTGCTCATCAGCTACTAGCTTGACCAGAGGATCTTCTTCCTCGGCGTAGAGGAAAATCAAACCGTCAACACGCTTGCCATAAACCATCTGAGAAATCGCATTGAGACGTTCTTTCTCATCTTTCCCCGTTGCAATCTGAATAGCATAGTGGTTCTCAGATGCCACTTGGGCGATTCCTCGTAGAACAGATGGGAAGAAAGGATTTTGGTAAAAGGCATCCGAGTCGTCAGGGAGCACCAGACCGATGACCTGAGTATAGCTACTTACCAAGCTACGAGCATTGAGATTGGGGTGGTAGTTGAGCTCCTTCATCGCCTTGCGAACTCGTTTTTTAGTTTCATCACTAATCGTTGATTTATTTTGAATGACGCGGGTAACAGTTGAAGGTGAGACACCTGCTGCTTTAGCCACATCTTTAATCGTCACGGGCATAAAAATCTCCTATTTATGATAATCTGGATCGCGGTAATGTGTCTTGTAAAAAATAGTGACCAGATAAAGAACAAAAAGAATGTTTTGTACAGTGATAAGCGTTGTCATATTTTGGCCAAAAAGTCCCAAAATAAGCGTAATCAGAGTGGGTAATCCTAAACAGTTCAAGATAAAATGGTAGCACTCTTTAAAAGTCCTAAATGAAAAGAGGCGTGATTTTTTGGTGATATAAAGGAGGAGACTAGCTCCAAGAGAGACAATGAAGAAATTCAATCCAAAGAGGAAGCTAGCACCAAGAACGAGAAAGAGACTGATATAGACCCGATTTTGTTGGTACCAATCTTTAGAAATGGCCTGGGTTAGATCTTCCTTACTCTGGAAACTCTCCGTTTGAATTGCGTGGTAGCGAATGCGAGTTAGTTCCTTACTTTCCTTACTGATGACGAGTTCTTCCGTATCAAAATGAAGTTGCAAGTCCTTTGGAAATTCTTTGATTTGGCTCGGGCCAATCAAAAGAGAAGGCTGCTGATTCTTCGTACCTGAGTAGTTCAGCTTTCCATCAATGATTTGTGCATTCTCTGACAAGTCCATGATGGCTTCATCTGTCAGTGGAGTGTAGACATTATCGATAAAGGTATCCAGTGGATACGTTTCCTGTGAGCTGTTTTGAATGGCAATCGGAACCATAGACAAACTGATGAGGAAAATGCTCGTAAAGAGAAGCTGAAACCAGTTGAGGCCGAAACGTTTTGATAGGGGCTTACGAAATCCCCAGATACTAGAGAAATACGAGAATGGATATGGAAGCATAGGCATCTTTCTAAAAGTGTTTTCTATATGAGTATTATTATATAGAGAAATGTGCTTTATTTCAAGTCTAGGAAATAAATTGCTTGTTGTAAGAATATTATTTACAGTAACAATCGCTAATACTCAATGAAAATCAAAGAGCAAACTAGGAAGCTAGCCGCAGGTTGCTCAAAGCACAGCTTTGAGGTTGGAGATAAAGCTGACGTGGTTTGAAGAAGTATAAAATGAAAAAAGGGTGGCGGGGATAAATTATCCCTTGTCGCCACCACTTGTAAGTCCTGAAACAAAGTTCTTTTGTAGGAAGAAGAAGAGAATACAGATTGGAAGGGCGATGAGGATAGCACCTGCTGAGAAGTAGGCAATCTTCAAGTTTTTCACATTGCTGACAAAGGTCTGTAGACCAACGGCAACTGTAAAGTATTCTTTCTCACGAAGCAAGAAACTAGAGAGGATATAGTCTCCGAAAGGTCCCATGAAGGCCCAGAGCGCTTGTACTGCAACCATTGGACGAACGAGTGGGAGAACAATTTGCCAGAAGCGACGGAAGTGTCCTGCACCATCTAGTTTTGCTGATTCATCAAGAGACATTGGTACTGTGTCGAAGTAACCTTTCATCAACCAAGCGTTCATTGGGATACCACCACCGACATATAGGAAGATGAGGAACCAGCTATGGTTAAGGGCATTCAACATAAGGGCCATAACGAAGAAGGCTGTCAAAGCGGCCATTGTTGGTACCATTTGGATGATCAAGAAGAAGACCAAACTTTGTTTACGAGCCAAGAAGTTGTAACGGCTGTAGGCATAACCAGCAAGTACGATGATACTTGTTTGAACAGCCATGGTAATCAAGGCGATAATCAAAGTGTTGAGGTACCAAGTGCCGTACAAGGTTTCAGTGAAGAGCCCTTGGAAGTTGGCAAAGCTAAAGTCGACGTTAGCATCTAGTTTAAAAGCTACGACGTTACCAGTCTTGAAGGCTGACATAATGGTGATCAAAAGTGGATAAATAATCACGATTGAAAGACCAATCAAGTAGAGGTAAGTGAGGGTTTGAGTCAGTCTACGTTTGAGTTTGATTGAGTTATTCATCTTAGACGTCCTCCATATCAAATGCGTGTAGTTTCTTGAATGCGATCATAGAGATAGAGATGACAATGATAGAGATGATCAAGGTAACAGCTGCCGCCATAGAGTATTGAGGAGATGTACCTGTTGTCAAACGATAAATCCATGAGATCAAGATATCAGTTGAACCGGCTCCACCACCAACGCTACCAGGACCTCCGCCGTTGAAGAGGTACATGATAGAGAAGTTGTTAAAGTTGAAGGTGTATTGGCTGATCAATGTTGGTGCCGCAACAGCCAAAATCATAGGGAAAGTGATGTTGCGGAATTTTTGCCAAGCATTGGCACCATCGATGTAAGCCGCTTCGTAGAGGTCGTTAGGAATCGACTGCAAGATACCCAAAGTCAAAACGTAGATGTATGGGAATCCTAGCCAACCTTGCATCATAATCAAGGCAATCTTAGTCCAAGTTGGGTCTGTTTTCCAAGGGATAAGCGCTCCGTCAAGGAAAGGAAGGACCTTAGCCAAGATAGGCAATACTTGAGTGTTGATCGCTCCGACACTATCGTTAAACATGTTTGAGAATGTCAAGATAGTGATGAAGGCTGGAACAGCCCAAGGAAGAAGGAAAATAACACCAAAGATACGTTTTCCTTTGATAAATGGTTGGTTAGCAATGATTGCTGTGAAGATACCAATCACAATCTGCAAAGTAGAAGCAGACAAGGCCCAGATGATGGTCCAAGAAAGAACCGCACCGAAGGCTGAACGGAAGGTACTTAAGCTCCAGATATTAGTGAAGTTCGTCAAGCCAACCCAGTCCAACAATTTGTTTGGTGGTAAGTGTTGGAAGTCATAGTTGGTAAAGGCAATCATCAAGGTTACGATAACTGGGAAGATAATCGCAAATGTCATAGCGACGTAAGATGGGATGATCAAGAGGTAAGGGAAACCATTCTCATAAATACCTTTGATCATATCTTTAAAAGTACGTGGGACAGGAATTCCGTTGTTAATACGTTTTGCGATTGTATGTGCATCTTTAATATTTGAGAAATAAAAGAGCACATAAACGACTACAAAGATTAAATGGAAGGCACCACGAATCAGCATAAAGAGGGAATTATCACGACCTGGCTTGTCACCAAGAGTGATCAAATTGTGCAATTCCGGCGCAGCAAGTGCTAGGAAATAAAGAACAAATACGATAGTTACACCAAGGAAGATAAAACCTTTGGCCTTTTGTTTATTGTAAATCTGTCCTAACCCAGGAATCACTGAAAGCAAGGCTGCTTTGCTAGGTTGTTGGTTTTCCATGAATACTCCTTTCATAGGATACGAGATTGAAGTTTGTCTCCAATCACTAGATAGGCAACTGCAATCATTCGTAAATTTATAAAATCAAAGGGGGATCTGTATTCTCCCCCCTTGTAACGAATTCAATTATTCACCAAATTTTTGTTTGATTGTTTCTTTGATCAATGTTACAGCATCGTTAGCAGCTGTCTTAGCATCTTTCTTACCGCTTACAGCGTCAAAGAGCATTGTTTTAGCTGGATCCCAAACAGCTGACATTTGAGAAATGTTTGGCATTGGTTGAGCGTTCTTGAACTGTTTGATAACAGCTGTTGTCAACTCATCGTTTTTACCTTCAGCGTATGAACGAGCTTCAGTGTTAGCTGGGATTTCGTTAGTTGCATCGTAGAATGCTTTTTGTTGTTCAGTTGAAACAAGGAAGTCTACAAATTTTTGTGCAGCTTCAAGGTTCTTAGTGCTTGATGGGATGATCCAAGCTTTACCACCACCGAATGGTGTGTATTCTTTACCATTTGGAAGAGTTGGAATAGTAGCAACACCGTAGTTTACTTTAGCATCTTTGAATGCTTGAGCTTTCCAAGGACCGTCGATGATAGCAGCTGTTTTACCTTCTTGGAATTGAGTTTGGATCAAGTTTGCAGCACCTTCAGTATCTTGCATCCCTTTAGGCCATTTTTCGTACCAAGATTTAGCGTAGTTGACACCAGTGATAGAACCGTCGTTTGCAAGACCGATGTCTTTAGCGTCTTTACCGTTTTGTCCGAATACGTAACCACCGTTACCAGCAAGAAGTCCGTATGCGTAGTAGAAGTTTGTCCAGTCAGCTAGGAATGCAGTAGTTTTGCCATCTTCACCAGCGAAAGCGTATTTGCTGTCTTTAGCAAGTTCTTCTAATTCAGCAAAAGTTTTTGGAGCTTCTTTTAGCAAGTCTTTGTTGTAGTACATAACAAGTGACTCAATAACGGCAGGAGCACCGTAAACTTTACCGTCAGCAGCTGTTACAAGAGATTTAGTCTTATCATCTGTTTTAGCGCCGTCGCTCAAAGTAACTTCTGAAAGTTGTCCGTCAGTACCAAGGCTACCTACGCGGTCGTATGGTGCCATCATAACGTCAGCAGCTTGACCTGATTGGTTGTCAAGAGAAAGTTTGTCAAGTCCACCAAGTTGGTCACCTGATTTGATGTTAACTTTTGTACCTGATTCTTTTTCATAAGCTGCAGCAACTTTTTCAGCGTAGGCTTTGTATTGGTCTTCAACGTAGAAAGTGATTTCTTTTGCTTCAGATGAGCTAGCATCAGCTGCTTTATCAGCAGTTTTGCTTCCGCAAGCTACCAAAAGTAAGCTAGCAAGAGTAGCAGTTCCGAGCACAGCAGCGCTCTTCATGAATTTAGATGACATAGTGTATTCCTCCTAAAGAATAACAGTATAATTTATTTAGAAAACGCAAACGTTTTCTTTTATGAGCCTAGTATAGCACAAATAGAAAACGGTTGCAAGCTTTTTTAAAAAGTTTTTTAAAAAAATTTTAAGGTTTCAAACATTTGTTAAAGCCTTTATATAGGAAAGAACTTAAAATGTTTGTTTTTCTTGAATGGCTTGAATGGAAAATATATTAGGGAAACGATTGCGTAAATTTTGCTCGATTTTTCAGAAAATAGAGCAGATATTGGGAATAAATTATCTTAAATCAGAAAATCTTTAAAATTTTTTTCGCTTATTTCATAAAATATCAGTGGGAACAAGTTTTGTTTGATTAAAATAATTCAAAAAAATTTTTTAAAAACGCTTGCATTTGTGTTCAAAATACGCTATACTTAACTTAACGCAAACGTTTGCGCCTTGATTGCGCAACGTTTTATAACAAACACATGAGGTGCTATTATGAAAAAACGTCAAAGTGGTGTGTTGATGCACATCTCTTCTCTACCAGGAGCATACGGGATTGGATCATTTGGCCAAACTGCCTATGATTTCGTCGATTTCTTGGTTCGTACGAAGCAACGTTACTGGCAAATTCTCCCTCTTGGGACAACAAGCTATGGAGATTCTCCATACCAATCATTCTCGGCCTTTGCTGGAAATACGCATTTTATCGACCTTGATATCTTGGTAGAGCAAGGCTTGCTCGAAGCTAGTGACCTTGAAGGTGTTGACTTTGGTAGCGATGCATCTGAAGTTGATTATGCGAAGATTTATTATGCACGTCGTCCGCTTTTAGAAAAAGCAGTTAAACGTTTCTTGGAAGAGGGTGATGTCAAAGATTTTGAGAAGTTTGCTAAAGACAACCAATCATGGCTTGAACTCTTCGCAGAATATATGGCGATTAAAGAGCATTTTGACAATCTTGCTTGGACAGAATGGCCAGATGCAGACGCTCGTGCTCGTAAAACTTCAGCGCTTGAAAGCTACCGTGAGAAATTGGCAGACAAGTTGGTTTACCACCGTGTGACTCAATACTTCTTCTTCCAACAATGGTTGAAATTGAAAGCTTACGCTAACGACAACCACATCGAAATCGTTGGGGACATGCCTATCTATGTAGCGGAAGATTCAAGCGACATGTGGGCAAATCCACATCTCTTCAAGACAGATGCCAATGGTAAAGCAACTTGCATCGCAGGATGCCCACCAGATGAGTTTTCTGCCACTGGTCAGCTTTGGGGGAACCCAATCTATGACTGGGAAGCAATGGACAAAGACGGTTACAAATGGTGGATTGAACGCTTGCGCGAAAGCTTCAAGATCTACGATATCGTTCGTATCGACCACTTCCGCGGTTTCGAATCTTACTGGGAAATTCCTGCTGGTTCCGATACAGCAGCACCTGGTAAATGGGTGAAAGGTCCAGGGTACAAACTCTTCGCAGCCGTTAAGGAAGAGCTTGGTGAGCTAAACATCATCGCAGAAGACCTTGGTTTCATGACAGATGAAGTCATTGAGTTGCGTGAACGCACTGGCTTCCCAGGAATGAAGATTCTTCAATTCGCCTTCAATCCAGAAGACGAAAGTATCGATAGCCCACACTTGGCACCTGCCAACTCTGTTATGTACACAGGAACACACGACAACAATACGGTCCTTGGTTGGTACCGTAATGAAATCGACGATCCAACTCGTGAATACATGGCTCGTTACACGAACCGTAAAGAGTACGAAACAGTGCCACACGCTATGCTTCGTACAGTCTTTTCATCAGTTAGCTTCATGGCTATTGCAACCATGCAAGATTTGCTAGAGCTAGATGAGTCAGCTCGTATGAACTTCCCATCTACTCTTGGCGGAAACTGGTCATGGCGTATGACAGCAGATCAACTGACACCAGCTGTTGAAGAAACTTTGCTTGACTTGACTACAATTTATCGCCGAATCAATGAAAATTTGGTAAAATTAAAGAAATAAGACAATATCAGGAGACACATAAACATGTTACCATTAAACGAATTTGTACAAAAACGTTACAATAAAACTATTGCAGAATGTAGCAATGAAGAGCTTTACCTTGCTCTTCTCAACTACAGCAAGCTTGCTAGCAGTCAAAAACCAGTCAACACTGGTAAGAAAAAAGTTTACTACATCTCAGCGGAGTTCTTGATCGGTAAACTCTTGTCAAATAACTTGATTAACCTTGGTCTTTACGACGATGTGAAAAAAGAACTCGCAGCTGCAGGTAAAGAGTTGATCGAAATCGAAGAAGTAGAATTGGAACCATCACTTGGTAACGGTGGTTTGGGACGTTTGGCAGCCTGCTTTATCGACTCAATCGCTACACTTGGTTTGAATGGTGATGGTGTTGGTTTGAACTACCACTTCGGTCTTTTCCAACAAGTTCTTAAAAACAACCAACAAGAAACAATTCCTAACGCTTGGTTGACAGAGCAAAACTGGTTGGTTCGCTCAAGCCGTAGCTACCAAGTGCCATTTGCACACTTCACATTGACATCTACTCTTTACGATATCGATGTACCTGGTTACAAGACAGCTACTAAAAACCGCTTGCGTTTGTTTGACTTGGATTCAGTTGATTCTTCCATCATCAAAGAGGGAATCGAATTTGACAAGACAGATATCGCTCGCAACTTGACTCTCTTCCTTTACCCAGACGACAGCGACAAGCAAGGTGAATTGCTCCGTATCTTCCAACAATACTTCATGGTTTCAAACGGTGCGCAATTGATCATCGACGAAGCAATCGAAAAAGGAAGCAACTTGCATGACCTTGCGGACTACGCAGTTGTACAAATCAACGATACTCACCCATCAATGGTTATCCCTGAATTGATCCGTCTCTTGACTGCGCGTGGTATCGAACTTGATGAAGCAATCTCAATCGTACGTAGCATGACTGCCTACACTAACCACACAATCCTTGCTGAAGCCCTTGAAAAATGGCCTCTTGAATTCTTGGAAGAAGTGGTTCCTCACTTGGTGCCAATCATCAAAGAATTGGACCGCCGTGTGAAAGCAGAATACAAAGATCCAGCTGTTCAAATCATCGATGAGAGTGGACGTGTCCACATGGCTCACATGGATATCCACTACGGATACAGCGTAAACGGGGTTGCAGCTCTCCACACTGAGATTTTGAAGAACTCAGAGTTGAAAGCTTTCTACGACATTTACCCAGAAAAATTCAACAACAAAACAAACGGTATTACATTCCGTCGTTGGCTCATGCACGCTAACCCAAGCTTGTCTCACTACTTGGATGAGATTATTGGCCGTGGTTGGCACCATGAAGCAGATGAGCTTGAAAAACTCTTGTCATACGAAGACAAGGCTGCTGTCAAAGAAAAATTGGAAAGCATCAAAGCTCACAACAAACGTAAATTGGCTCGTCACTTGAAAGAACACCAAGGTGTGGATATCAATACAAACTCTATCTTTGATATCCAGATCAAACGTCTTCACGAGTACAAACGCCAACAAATGAACGCTTTGTATGTCATCCACAAATACCTTGATATCAAGGCTGGTAACATCCCTGCTCGTCCAATCACAGTCTTCTTTGGTGGTAAAGCAGCTCCTGCCTACACAATCGCTCAAGACATCATTCACTTGATCCTTTGCTTGTCAGAAGTGATTGCTAACGACCCAGCTGTAGCTCCACACTTGCAAGTCGTAATGGTTGAAAACTACAACGTTACTGCAGCAAGCTTCCTTATCCCAGCATGTGACATCTCAGAACAAATCTCACTTGCTTCTAAAGAAGCTTCAGGTACTGGTAACATGAAATTCATGTTGAACGGAGCTTTGACTCTTGGTACTATGGACGGAGCTAACGTGGAAATCGCTGAGTTGGTTGGCGACGAAAACATCTATATCTTCGGTGAAGATTCAGAAACTGTTATCGACCTTTACGCAAAAGCAGCTTACAAGTCAAGCGAATACTATGCTCGTGAAGCTATCAAACCATTGGTTGACTTCATCGTTAGTGATGCTGTTCTTGCAGTAGGTAAGAAAGAACGCTTGGAACGTCTTTACAACGAATTGATCAACAAAGACTGGTTCATGACTCTCCTTGACTTGGAAGACTACATCAAAGTCAAAGAGCAAATGCTTGCTGATTACGAAGACCGTGACGCATGGTTGGATAAAGTCATCGTTAACATTGCCAAAGCAGGATTCTTCTCATCTGACCGTACAATCGCTCAGTACAACGAAGATATCTGGCACTTGAACTAAGATTCATTGCATCAGATTATAAAAAGCGCATCTAAAAAGATGCGCTTTTTTGATGAAACAAAGTAGAGACTTTAATAGAATATTCTCCATACCGTTAAAACGCTAGCACAACAGAGGAAAAACAGGTATACTATTGTTAATTAGACTGAATCGGATAAAGAAGAGGGGAATTTATGATGAAAAAACTTGCACTAGCAGTGGTACTTTTGGGGATGGCACTATTGACATTGACTGGTTGCTTTACAAAAAGTAGCCGAAGATTTATCGAGGGGAAGGCTGCAGAATTAAGCAAGGTCTACCCGACGGAGAATCTGGAAGATTTGTTTGAAAAGTTTCCGGGTGGGTTTCAGATTCGTATAATAGATTCTGAAAAGAAAGATGAAAACTCACCAACAATAATTTACCAAACGGTTTTAAATGGCATTTCCGAAACCAAAGAAATAAAAGGAGAAATTACCAAAGAAAGCTCACTCAAAAATTCAGATGGGAAAATTGAAGAAGAAACATTATATAAAGGAAATGTCTACTACAAAGATGGCAGTCTTCATTTGTCAGAAGGAAGCACTTCTAATAATAAAGAGAAAGGTGATTTAAAACATACCCGTCTTTTAATGCAGGAATTTTCTATTTCGAGATCGAGTTTAAAAGGCCTAGAAGTAGTTCGGAAAGGCTATAGCCTTGAGACGGGTTCTGCCAGTATCACCTATAAGCTCAAAAATGAACAAGTGAATGATTATTTAGGTTTAGAAAATGATGCTCAACCTAATATGATTATTAATATTCCTGAAACAACGGTATCAGGAAAGAACTACAGCTACTCCATCATTTTTAGAAAAGATAAGCTCTCTTATTCAGAAGGTATTGTAGGGAAACTAGAGGGGGATTAGTCATGAGAGGAAGTCAAGGAATTATCTTGATTTCTGAGAAGTAGGGGGAATTTATGATAAAAAAATTAGCATTGGTAGTAGTACTTTTGGGAATAACGCTGTTGACATTGGCAGGTTGTTTTGGAAAAAGTAGCCGAAGATTTATCGAGGGAAAGGCTGCAGAATTAAGCGAGGTTTATCCAACGGAGAATCTGGAAGATTTGTTTGAAAAGTTTCCGGGTGGGTTTAGTATTTGGAGTGAAGATCTTTATGATTATAAAGAGGAGGGTTATCTGTTCCAATCTGTAAAGTTAAAGGGTGATATTGAGACTCAAAAAATTATTGGAACCGTTTTATGGAAGAAAGTAACTTTTGATAATGATAATAAAAAACATACAGAAATGCTCTATGAAGGTGGAGTAGTTTATAAAGATGGAATGATTCAATTGATGAACCCTCAAGCAAATGCGACGATAAGAAATCCTAAGCTATTGGTCCAAGAATTTACAATCAATAGAAATACCCTGTCAAAACTAAAAATGGGTAGAAAAAGCTACAGTGTTGAAACTGGAAGTGCAGATATTGTATACAATATCACAGATCCGATAGTAAATAATTATATGAGAGTGGAGCAGGATAAAGAACTAAAGATGATTTTTTATATCATGTCTGGGACTGTTGAAAATAAAGCTTATAGCTATACTTTGGATATTAAAGATGGGCATAACTCTCATTCGGAATTATTTAGTGGTTACAAAAAACAAGAATTTAAACTTTATAATGATTGATGGGGAATTTATGATGAAAAAACTAGCACTCACAGTGGCACTTTTGGGAATAACGCTGTTAACATTGACAGGTTGTTTTGGAAAAAGTAGCCGAAGATTTATCGAGGGAAAGGCTGCAGAGTTAAGCAAGGTCTACCCAACAGAGAATCTGGAAGACTTGTTTGAAAAGTTTCCGGATGGGTTTCAGATTCGTATAACAGATACTGAAAAGAAAGATGAAAACTCACCAACAATAATTTACCAAACGGTTTTAAATGGAATCTCTGAGACCAAAGAAATAAAAGGAGAAATTACCAAGGAAAGCTCATTCGAAAATTCAGATGGGAAAATTGAAAAGGAAATGTTATATAAGGGAAATATCTACTACAAAGACGGCAGTCTTCATTTATCGGAAGGAAACTCTTCTAATAATAAAGAAAAAGGTGACTTAAAACACTCACGACTTTTAATGCAGGAATTTTCTATTTCAAGGTCGAGTTTAAAAAGTCTAGAAGTAGTTCGGAAAGGCTATAGCCTTGAGACCGGTTCTGCCAGTATCACCTATAAGCTTAAAAATGAACAAGTAAATGATTATTTAGGTTTAGAAAGTGATGCTCAACTTAATATGATTATTAATATTCCTGAACCAACGGTATCAGGAAAGAACTACAGCTACTTCATTATTTTTAGAAAAGATAAGCTCCATCATTCAGAAGGTATTGTTGGAAAACTAAAAGGTAATTAAAATGAGCGATTATAGAGAATACACAGTGCTAGATGGGACTAATCCAACACTTGATGCTTCGGATTTGTCCTATGAATTTGAAAAGGCTAGGTTCACAGGAAATATCACACGTATTACGACAAAGCAAGATCCTTTGAATGACTTGACGGTTGTTTAAATTGAATTAGAAGCTTAAAATTGGTATAATCAAGTGACTATCTTGGATTCTGAGAGGAGGAGC
>CABTWF010000033.1:0-20094 GCA_902488495.1 uncultured Streptococcus sp.
CTACCTGCTTTTTCTGAGATAGTGTAAGTGTGGTCGCCTGCTTCATTGTATTCGATTTCTTTGAAAGTAACAGTTCCATCTGCAGCATTTTTAGCTGTCGCAACGACTTTGTCACCTTCTTTAAGTTCGAATTCGTATTTATCAGCTTCAAGGTCTTTACCATTCAAGACTTTCTTAGCTGTGATAGTTTCTTTAGCTGGAGTTGCTTTATAGGTGTTAGTGAAAGTTGGTTCTGCAGATGTGACAGTTGCTGTTAAAACTCCACTTTGGAAAGTTGCTGCTACAGTAACTTCCTTGGCTTCTGTATCAAATGTAACGCCTGTAACTGCTGTTGAAGTGTCTTCTTTGATGATGTAGTGATAAGTTCCCGCACCTTTTACTTGGAGATTCTCAAAGGTAATAGTCCCATCAGCTTTTGATTTTGCTGTAGCTACAGGATCCTTCAAGTTCTCTGCAGTAAACAGGTTAAAGGTAAACTCATCTGCTTTTGGAAGTTTATCTGTACGTCCTTCTACTACTTTCTTAGCCGTCACATTGAATACAGCTGGAACAGGTTCGTCTTTAAGATGAATAGTAGAACCCGCAGCACCGAGTTTGACTGTATACTCTTTTTCATCTAGTTTATAACCTGCTGGAGCAGTCTTCTCTTTGATCTTAAACGTTTTACCTTCCCATTTTTGATCATAAGTTTTCGTAAGCGCTACTCCTTTTTCATTCGTAGTCACTTCTGTTGTTTCACTTGCATCATCTGCTGCTGTCACAGTATATACCGCACCCGAAACCGGAGCAAGAGTGAAGGCATCAGTCTTATGAATCTTAATTTGGTAAGCAGTAGATGCTACAATCGTACCAGAAATCAAAGATGTCGCCTCAGCTGTCATATCAAGTGCTCCCGGACGACTTGTATTCTGTGCTAATTTAGTCCCGTCAGCCAATGACAGAGCAACCCTATTTCCTACTTTACTTCCATCATTAGGAGTTGTTGTGTTATAAGAGACTATATAAGAGGTCGTTCCATCTTTAAAAATGATATCAAATGAAGTATAGTTTTCGTTCCACGAAACGGTATAGTCTTGTCCCTCAGTTAACAAAACTGCATCATCTGGAACAGCAGAAGTCCCAACAGTGATATTTGCCTTATACACTTTTAGAGTCTCAGGAATATACTGTGCAGGAGTGTAACTAGTATCATCATTTGGTATAGTATCATGTAATACAATATTTTGTCCTAAGTCTTGTTTCTCTGTATTTACACGTACACGCCAGGTAGACCATGCATCTCCCTTGCTAACCGAACCAATCTCAGCCAGTTTTGGAGAGTTCCAATTTTCAAGGGCAGCACGACCCCCAATTTTAGCATAATTTTCAGTACCAACTTTGGGACCATCAATTGTTTTTGATGAATAAATATGAGTCACTTCTTGCTTCAATGAGGATGAATTAAAATTAATGCGGGTTTTATTCTGATCCTTTAAGAATCTAAAAGTAACAGAAAAATTCCCTGACACATCCTTTACCTTATCTCCACCAGTTTTCTCTAGATATTTATCCAAATTTTTCAAGGTGATTTTTGCTTTCCCACCTTGATCAGTACCATTTGAAGTCACTTCAGCTTCTCCAATAGTAACTTTTGTTGTCGGATCAATTAAATCCTGACTCCCTTCATAAACTGCCATAGGAGCAGGTATATCAAAGGTAAAATAATCTCCATTATTCAAATGTTCATTATACTGTTTGAGATCAAAGGTCACGCGAAGCTTATATGCTAAATTCGTACGAAGCGAGAAATCTCCTTCTGAACTCACATTTTGCTTAGTATCTGAAGCATCTAACAGATCAATACCTGTAATGACTTGTGTCAATTCTTTTGAAACAGGATTATCTGCTTTAACAATCCCTACCAAAACAGATGCTAGAGCTAAAATAGCAAAAGCTAACGCAGAAAATTTAGAAAGCATGTTTAACGCTTTGCTTTTCGACATTTCTTCTCCTCTTTTCTATATGAAATTTTTATTTCTAATCTCCCTAAGAGATTACATCATACCATTTTGACAACCCCTATCACTAACTAGAGTTTATCTATTGTATTATAACATCTCAATACAATCTATTCAAGTTTAATAACTAGAAAATATATTTTTATAAGATTTTATTATATTTTTCTTTTAAATTTCAACACATTGTCATCATAATGAACAAAATCTCTCAGTATTTTTCATATGATATGTCAAAAATTTATCTTTTAGATATAGAAAAAAGCCAGTCCTATAGACTGGCTTTCTTTTCATTCTAATTGAATCTTAGCTCAATGCGTCATCCATTGAAAGAACTTCGTGGAAGACACGTTGTGTCAATTCAGTTTTTTGTTCTGGAGTGAGGTATTTAGTGTTTACACAGTATCCAGAGATACGTACGATAACGTCTTCACCTGACATGATCTTTTCGTAAACATCGTTCAAGTCCATAACGTTCAAGTTAACGTGTTGTCCACCGTTTTCGAAGTAACCATCAAGGATTGTTACCAAGTTATCCACTTGTTCGTCACGAGTCTTACCAAGAGCACGTGGAGAAACTTGAGTTGTCAATGAGATACCATCAGCTGCGTAACCAAAGTCTAGGCTAGCAAGTGAGTTCAAGTTTTGCAACCATCCACCTTTAGCTTTGTTAGATGGGTTAGCACCTGGTGAGAAGAATTCAAGTTTAGACAAGTTCACAGAACCATCTTCGTTGAGGTATACACCTTTGTGGACTGGTGAGTTACCAGTTTGTTTAGAGTAAGCAACGTTAGATGTGATAGTCAAAAGTGATACAGTAGCTTCTGCGTCTTTGTATAGTTTGTGGCTACGTAGACGAGTTGTGTAAGCTTCGATCAACCATTCTGCCAATTCGTTTGAACGAGGGTCATCTTCACCCCAACGTGGGTATTCACCGATTGTTTCATAATCGTAGATGTATCCATTTTCGTCACGGATTGGTTTAACTGTAGCATACTTGATAGCTGACAATGTATCAACAGTGTTAGCAAATCCACAGATACCGAATCCCATGTTGGCACGTTGTTTAGTTGGCAAGAAGGCCATTTGAACAGCTTCGTAGTTGTACTTGTCAGTCATGTAGTGGATGATGTTCAAAGCGTCTACGTAAGTGTCAGTCAACCAGTCAAGAGATTTTTCGAAGTTGGCTTTAACTGATTCGAATTCAAGAACTTCGTCACGGATAGGATCGATGTCAAATACCTTGTAGTCTTTGTGAACATCGTCGTAACCACCGTTCAAACCAGTAAGAAGGGCTTTAAGAACGTTTACACGAGCACCGAAGTACTGGATATTGTGGCGTTGATCTTCGTTTTCTGGGTCTAGTGGAGATACACAACATGAGATACAGCTCATTTCACCGTATCCGTCTTTAGCCATTGTTGTTACACCTTCGTATTGGATAGAAGAGTGTTTGTGGCTCATGTGCATACAGTAGCGACGGAAGTTGTATGGCAATTTGTCAGTCCAAAGAACTGTCAAGTTTGGTTCTGGTGAGTTACCGATGTTGTCAAGAGTGTTCAAGAAACGGTAGTCCATCTTAGTAACACGGTGACGACCGTCGTTACCCATACCAGCCATAGAAGTTGTGATGAAGGTTGGGTCACCTGAGTACAATTGGTCATAAGCTTTTGTACGAGCAAATTTAACTGTACGAAGTTTCATAACGAAATCATCAACAAACTCTTGGATTTCTGATTCAGTAAATGTACCACGAGCAAGGTCACGTTCTGCAAAGATGTCCAATACGATTGGCACACGACCTAGAGATGTAGCAGCACCGTTAATCACACGGCAGACAGCCATGAAAGCAATGTTAACCCATTGGATTGCTTCTTTCACGTTCATCGCTGGTTTGCGAACATCAACCCCGTAAAGGTCACCCAAGCGAACAACTTGTTGCAATGCTTGGTATTGAAGGTTGATTTCTTCACGAAGACGAATTGTTTCTTCATCGATTTCTTCGATTGAGTTCCAATCGTTTACTTTTTCTTGCATCAAGTAGTCTGCACCGTAAAGAGCAAGACGTGCGTAAACACCGATGATACGTCCACGTGAATATGCATCTGGAAGACCAGTTACAGTGTGAGCGTGGCGAGCACGACGGATGTTTGAAGTGTAGGCACGGAAGATACCGTCGTTAACTGTTGTTACATATTTAGTAAAGATTTCGTGAACAGCTGGATCTGGTTCGTATCCATTTTCTTTCAAAGTAGTTTCAGCCATGCGGATACCACCTCTTGGCATGAAGTTCAATTTGAAGAGTTCATCGTTTTGGATACCGAAGATAACTTCGTTTTCTTTGTCGATAAATCCAGCAGGAATATCAGCAATAGATGTTGGACGAGTGTCCATTGGGAAACGAGTTTCTTCGTAGTGAGCCTTAGTTTCTTCTACAATCTTTTTAATGTGAAGTGAACGTTCTGTTGGTCCAGCAAGGAAGCTTTCATCACCATCATAAGGTGTGTAGTTAGCTTGAACGAAGCGAGAAACGCTTGCTTTTTCTTTCCAATCTACGCCTTTGAAGCCTTCCCAAGCTTTATCAAAAATGTCTTGTGCTTCAACAACTGTCTTAACAACCATGTTAATGTCCTCATTTTTCTTTCTAGTAACAGCCATCTGTTACATTCATGAGACAAGTATACCACACAGTAACCGATTTCAACAAGCGAAATCCGGCTTTTTCGTCACTTTCTTTTCTAATACAGTCTATTTTTAGACACAATCTGTATTATATTTTTGAAAGTAGAATTACTCTTTTCCATTTTTTCAGAAAAAAAGGTATAATGAATAGAAAATGACGCTAGAAAGGGGCAATAATGCTCATATTTCCATTGATCAATGATTTGTCAAGAAAAATCATCCATATCGACATGGATGCCTTTTTTGCTGCGGTGGAAATACGAGACAATCCTAAATTAAAAGGAAAACCTGTCATCATTGGAAGCGACCCTAGACAAACAGGTGGTCGAGGTGTCGTTTCTACCTGTAGCTACGAGGCACGAGCTTTTGGCGTTCATTCAGCCATGAGCTCTAAAGAAGCTTATGAGCGCTGTCCCCAAGCTGTCTTTATCTCTGGAAATTATGAAAAGTATAAGACTGTGGGACTTGAGATTCGTGCTATTTTTAAACGCTACACTGATTTGATTGAACCTATGAGTATCGACGAGGCATACTTAGATGTGACGGAAAATAAACTCGGTATCAAGTCAGCCGTCAAAATAGCTCGTCTCATCCAACAGGATATCTGGCAGGAACTACACCTGACTGCTTCTGCAGGCGTCTCTTATAACAAATTCTTAGCTAAAATGGCTAGTGACTATCAAAAACCGCATGGTTTAACAGTTATCCTCCCAGATCAGGCCCAAGACTTTCTCAAACAAATGGACATTGCTAAATTTCATGGCGTGGGCAAAAAAACAGTTGAACGTCTTCATGAAATGGGCATTTATACTGGTGCAGACTTATTGGACGTCTCAGAAGTTACTTTAATTGATCGCTTTGGCAGACTCGGTTTTGACCTTTATCGAAAGGCAAGGGGCATTCATAACTCACCGGTCAAGTCCGATCGCATTCGTAAGTCCATTGGCAAGGAAAAAACCTACGGAAAGATCCTACAAGTAGAAGAAGACATTAAAAAAGAGCTGACTCTTCTCTCCGAAAAGGTAGCTCACAATCTCAGCAAGCAGGACAAAGCTGGAAAAATCATTATCCTAAAAATACGATACGCTGACTTCTCCACTCTGACTAGACGAAAAAGCCTCCCACAAGCAACACAGGATGCTAGTCAGATTTCTCAAACTGCCCTTCAACTCTACGAGGAGCTTGCTGAAAAAGAAAAAGGCATCCGTTTACTAGGAATTACAGTGACAGGATTTTAAAAAGCTTGAAGGAAAATTCCCTCAAGCTTTTTTCTTATACAAACAAACGCACAAAACTATAAAGCAACAAAACACTACCAAGTACGATACGGTATTTACCAAAGAGTGTAAAGTCGTGTTTCTTCACATAGCTGGTCAAGAAACGAATGGCAACCATGCTGACTGCGAAGGCAACACCCATAGCTACCAAGAGCAAGAACAGTTGTCCAAAACTCAATAGTTGACCTGCTTTAATAAATTTAAAAATCTTTAAGGCACTGGCTCCGAACATAACAGGAATTCCGAGATAGAAGGTAAACTCTGTTACGACAGAGCGGCTCGTTCCATTTAACAAACCACCAACAATCGTCGCACCTGAACGGCTCGTTCCCGGGAAGAGGGCGAGGACTTGGAAGAGCCCAATGTAAAGGGCTGTTTTATAAGGCAACTTGTCTAGCTCTGTCACTGTTGGTTCAATGGCTTGCGCCTTATTTCGTTTTTCAAGATAGATAAAGGCAACCCCATAGATAATCAACATGATCGCAACCGAAACCATGTTATGGAAGTTGGCATCAAACCAATCATCCAATTTAAAGACCAATAGTAAAGGCAAGGTCGCAACGAAAACTTTCGACCACAACTGCCAAGTTCGACGAACTTCGACCTTGGTTTTACCAGGTTTGAAAGGATTAAGCTTGTTAAAGTAAATGACCATAACTGCTAAAATGGCACCAAGCTGAATGACAACATTAAACATGGACATGAAGGCTTCATTTTGGTCCTTGTATTGTACAAATTCTTCAACCAAGATCAAGTGGCCAGTACTTGAAATGGGCAACCATTCTGTAATTCCTTCAACAATCCCAAAAAAGATTGACTTCAAAATTTCAATAAAATACATACATTACTCCTTTTTCTGTCCTCTATTATAACATAATTTCAGATGTTGCGATAGATTTTTTAGAAGGCGCCGATGCTACCACCGCCACCTCCTCCTGAGAATCCTCCACCTGAAGAACCACTTCCAGAAGATACAGAGTAATTGCTAGCTGTATTTGCGACAGCAGTATATTGCTTGATTTGTGCAGTTGAGGTGTAGAACTGTGAGTGCCAACCATAGGCTACATAAAGATTCAAATCTGGATTTTCAAGCTGAATATGGCGAACTTTCATTAACTTGCTCACCTTCTTGGCATAACCAAAGAGAGTCGCATAGACCAGTAGACGGTTCCAAAGGACGATGCTCTCTAGCTCGGCCTGATCCAGATGAGCGATGTCGCGAAGCATATTTTCAAAACTCGTCCAGAGATAGAAGATCTCCGCTCCTTCCTCTGTTAGAACTCCATCGCGATAGGCTCCTCGCGTGGCAAGGTAAACCCAGAAACTAGCCCCTAATCCTGTCAATCCTAAGAGTAGAAATGGGATCGAAAAGAAACCATGTGTTTGCCAGCTATAGTAAAAGAATAGCAGTCCACCTAGAGCTGTTATGGCTGAACAGACCCGCATCCCGAGAGCAAGGCGACGTTCCTCACTTGTCAAGGGACGATAGTAGCTTGGGATACGAAGTACATGAACCTTATCCTTGACACAAGACTGAATGCGTTGAAGTCTTCCTTCAAAGGAGCGTTTAAGACGCGAGCCTGTTTCTCGGATATGTTTTTCATCTGACTCTTTCGCACCACGGTAAAGGGAAGATGAAACTTGGTAATCAGGGAAGAGCTCTGAAATAGCCAATTCTTTCTTATTTGACAAGGTCAAGCGTAGACATTCTTTCTCAAAATTGGACAAACCCTTTTCACTGATAATGCGCACATAAGGTTCCTCATCCCCTTGGAAAATAGATAAATGACCTCGATCCACTAAATCCAACAAGGTTGCCTGAATCAAACGTTCAAAAGTAAATTTACCAAACCCTGATTTGTTTAGGGGATTGACTTCCTCTAAGGAGGTTGAATACACTGCTTCTGCTAAAACCATTGGAGGCAAATCCATCGGTGGTTCGTAAAGCCTGTGATCTTTTGGAAAGACCTTTTTAATGCTTGTACTCTGACGAAACTTCCTATAGAAGAGAGGAACTAGAAGTAAGAGACTCATAAAAATGACGGGAAATACCCATTTCATCAAAATCTCACTTTGCGCTTTTTCTGTCGCTATATTGGTTTCAATCCGGTTAAAATCGGTTAAACGTTCTTCCTCTAATCCTTGATCTGGAGCTCCTACAAAAGCACTTCTCGGCCAGTATGCGTGTAATTCGATTTGTCGCTTTCTCGGAAGGTCTTTCATTTTGACATGATAGAGATTATTTACTTTTTCAACACTAGAGTCCCTTAGGAGTTGGCCTGCATGAAAATAGAGTTTCTCTGCTGGGGTATCAGAGCTAACCTTAAACTCAATCTCTTTGATATCTCCAGTACTATCTGTCAAGGGTTGCCAATTTAGCTCTGCGATATCCTTATATAAGAAGAGAAGATTTGTTAATTTCCAGGTAACCGTTACCCGAACAGTATCTCCGGCATAGCCAGCATTGTATATTTTTACCTTGTAGCCGTCCTCTTCCTCCATAGTATAGAAGGAAGCATTTTGAACAATTCTTCCATTCTTAGAGACCTGAACGGTTGGATCGGGATCAATATCAAATCCTTCTGGCATTTTCCCAGCTTTCCCGAGTCCAACTAACTGACCATTATAATCATCTCCAAAGCGGTAGGTAATTGTTTCCTTAAAAATTGCAGTATTATCTGCATGAATATTCAAATCACCCTTATAGGATAAGATATCAAAGTCTACTGCAAAAACCAGGCTCGGTATAAATAATAAATAAGCAAATACCAAAGCCAACAGCCATCTTTTTTTCATAATCGGTTCCCTTTCAATCTTTTTACCATTATATCATTTTTTATAAGTAAAGGCTTACTTGTATTGAAAATCTCACTATTTTTAGATACAATAGAGAGAGTCATTTTTAGACTAGAAATAGGAGAAAACATGAAAAAATTATGCTTATCTATCCTTGCTAGCTTAGCCCTTACCTTAGGACTAGTTAGCCAAGTCCAAGCCGACGAATATTTACGCATCGGGATGGAGGCTGCTTACGCCCCCTTCAACTGGACTCAAGACGACGATAGTAACGGCGCCGTCAAAATCGACGGTACCAACCAATATGCCAACGGCTACGATGTTCAAATCGCAAAAAAGATTGCCACAGACTTAGGCAAGGAACCTTTGGTTGTGAAAACCAAATGGGAAGGACTTGTTCCAGCCCTTACTTCTGGCAAAATCGATATGATCATTGCCGGTATGAGCCCAACCGCTGAACGCAAACAAGAAATTGCTTTTTCAAGCAGTTACTATACTAGCGAACCGGTTCTATTGGTCAAAAAGGACTCTGCCTATGCGAATGCCAAATCTTTGGACGACTTTAGCGGAGCAAAAATCACGTCTCAACAAGGTGTTTATCTTTATGACCTGATTTCCCAAATTCCAGGTGCCAAAAAAGAAACAGCTATGGGTGACTTCGCCCAAATGCGTCAAGCTCTGGAAGCTGGTGTTATTGATGCCTATGTTTCTGAACGACCTGAAGCAATGACCGCTGAGTCTGCTAACGCTAAGTTCAAAATGATCCAACCTCAACCAGGTTTCAAAACTGGCGAAGAAGATACAGCTATTGCCATTGGACTTCGTAAAGATGACAGCCGTATCAGCCAAATCAATGCGAGCATCGAAACCATCTCTAAGGACGAACAAGTAACCCTCATGGATCGTATGATCAAAGAGCAACCTGTGGAATCTACAACAACGGAGGAAGAAAGTAGCTTCTTTAGCCAAGTCGCTAAGATCCTTTCTGAAAACTGGCAACAACTCTTGCGTGGTGCTGGTATCACACTCTTAATCTCCATTATCGGAACCATCACAGGTCTCCTTATCGGACTTGCAATCGGGGTCTTCCGTACCGCTCCACTATCTGAGAACAAGGCAATGTATGCCCTACAGAAACTAGTCGGTTGGATTCTCAATGTCTATATCGAGATCTTCCGTGGTACGCCAATGATTGTTCAATCTATGGTTATCTACTATGGAACTGCCCAAGCTTTTGGTATTAACCTTGACCGCACACTGGCTGCTATCTTCATCGTCTCAATCAATACGGGAGCCTACATGACAGAGATCGTTCGTGGTGGTATTCTAGCAGTTGACAAAGGACAGTTTGAAGCCGCAACCGCTCTTGGTATGACCCACAATCAAACCATGCATAAGATTGTCCTACCTCAGGTTGTCCGTAATATTCTACCTGCTACTGGTAATGAGTTTGTCATCAATATCAAAGATACCTCTGTATTGAACGTTATTTCAGTTGTTGAGCTTTATTTCTCAGGAAATACTGTAGCAACACAAACCTATCAATACTTCCAGACCTTTACCATCATCGCCGTGATTTACTTTGTCCTCACCTTTACCGTGACCCGTATCCTACGCTTGATCGAACGTCGTATGGACATGGATACTTACACTACAGGTGCTAACCAAATGCAAACGGAGGATTTGAAAAAATGACACAAGCAATCCTTGAAATCAAACACCTCAAAAAATCCTATGGGCAAAACGAAGTGCTAAAAGACATTTCTCTCACCGTCCATAAAGGAGAGGTTATTTCCATCATCGGAAGCTCTGGAAGCGGAAAATCAACCTTCCTTCGTTCGATTAATTTACTAGAAACACCTACAGAGGGAGAGATTCTCTATCGAGGAGAAAATGTCTTAGAAAAAGGCTATAACCTCACCCATTATCGTGAAAAACTCGGTATGGTTTTCCAATCTTTCAATCTCTTTGAAAATCTGAATGTCCTTGAAAATACGATCGTTGCCCAAACGACTGTACTCAAACGCGACCACTCTGAAGCTGAAAAAATTGCCAAAGAGAATCTCGAAAAAGTTGGCATGGGAGAACGTTACTGGCAAGCCAAGCCCAAACAACTCTCAGGGGGTCAAAAACAACGCGTGGCTATCGCCCGCGCTCTCTCCATGAATCCTGATGCCATTCTCTTCGACGAACCAACATCTGCTCTTGACCCTGAAATGGTTGGAGAAGTCCTCAAAATTATGCAGGATTTGGCTCAAGAGGGCTTGACCATGATCGTCGTAACCCACGAAATGGAATTCGCTCGCGATGTCTCTCACCGTGTCATCTTTATGGATAAGGGTGTCATTGCTGAAGAAGGCAAACCAGAAGAACTCTTCACGAACCCTAAAGAAGAACGGACAAAAGAATTTCTTCAACGTTATCTCAGCTAATAAACAAAGACTGCATAAAGAATGCAGTCTTTTTAGTTTGTAATTGTAAAGAAAAGGCAGACTCTACTCAGGAATCTGCCTGTGACCACAGTTTAATCTTCAAATTTTTCATGATTTTTTTCATAGAAATCGATTAAACCAAGAGCTGTTTCAAATGAAATATTTTTAACTTTTGCGCGTCCTTGTGCTAGAGCAATGATAGACATTTCACGCGCATTCGTTTCTTTAGAGATACGGTAGCCTGTGATTTTCTTATCACGAACCCAGCCAACAACTGCTTCTACTTTTTCAAAGTTCGACTTAGCCATGTTCTTCTCCTAAATTATTCTTTACAATACTTAATTGTATACGTTTTTATTTCGTTTGTCAATAAAAAAACATATATTCGTCGTAACTATATTATTCTGCATATTTTTATTTGGCTTTCAAAGCCGATAATATATGAGTTCTTATGTCCTCGACTCCATTAGGATTTGCTGGTAGGAAGATTGTATTATTACCCTCTTTATCTGCAAAATTATTCAACGTATCTAAGTACTGGTTCGTTAATAGGATCGACATGATTTGTTCTTCAGTTAGTTCGACATTGGCTCCTTTTAACTCTTGGATAGAATCAGCTAGTCCGTCAACAATTGCTTTACGCTGCTCTGCAATCCCTACACCATGTAGGCGATCTTTTTCTGCTTCAGCTTCTGCTGCGGTCACGATTTTAATCTTATCTGCTTCAGCAAGCTCTTGCGCCGCAACTCTCTTACGTTGAGCCGCGTTAATTTCATTCATTGATTGTTTTACTTCAGCATCAGGTTCAACCTTAGTAATCAGCGTTTTGACAATGATATACCCATACGTAGACATTTCTTCAGCCACTTGTTTTTGAACTTCTAAGGCGATTTCATCCTTCTTCTCAAACAACTCATCTAGGGTTAGCTTTGGTACAGATGAACGCAAAGCATCTTCAATATAGGATTTAATTTGGGCTTCTGGACGCATCAATTTATAATAGGCATCTGTAACATTGTTTTCATTTACTCGATACTGAGTTGCCACATTCATCGTTACAAATACATTATCTTGCGTCTTTGTCTCTACAACAATCTCACTTTGCAACAAGCGTAGTTGAACTCTTGCCGCAATCCTATCAATTCCAAAAGGAGCTCGTAAATGAATACCACTATTGCTCAACTTTTGGTATTTACCAAAGCGTTCTATGATAGCGACAGATTGTTGTCGAACCACATACACAGAACTAACCATAATCACTGATGCAATCACCACTAATAATAATAAAACAAGTAAAATTTGTAAAACCATGGGAATCTCCCCCTTTCGTCACCCTCATTATAGCACCATCATTACCATTACGCAAATAATATGATAATAATTTTATTTTAGCTTAAACTAGCATATTATACAACGTTTCGTTCCCATTCAAATTAATATAAGATGGGTCAAACTTTTCCATTCGATGAATCAATCCAGCATAATCATGCTTATTGGCAAGAGCTACCCCAATCAATACAGGGCCTGTCCCCTTGCTTGCTCGTTTGATGTATTCAAAACGAGTGATGTCATCATTTGGACCCAAAATGTCATTTACAAACTCTCGTAGAGCTCCTGGACGTTGTGGGAAATTCACTACAAAGTAATGCTTGATTCCATCGTAAATCAAGGCACGTTCTTCCATCTCTGGCATACGGTTGATATCGTTATTTCCTCCAGAAATGATACAACAAATCGTCTTGCCTTTGATATAGTCTGATAAAACTTCCAAGGCTGCAACGCTGGCAGCTCCGGCTGGTTCTGCTACAATTCCTTGCTTGGAATAAAGATCAATCAAGGTTTCAGAAATCAATCCTTCGTCCACCCCAATTAGCGTTTCAACATTCTTACGAGTCGCTTCATAGGTTAATTGTCCAACCTTCTGTACGGCTATCCCATCAGCGAATTTATCAATTTCTTTGAGTTTAACTGGACCTCCAGCTTCAAAGGCAGCTTTCATAGAGCGAGCACCATTAGCTTCCACCCCAATCACTTCAATAGTCGGGTTGGTTTCCTTAATATAAGTAGAAACACCGGCAATCAATCCGCCACCACCTACTGGTACAAGTACTGTATCAAAATCAATAGACTCTTTACGGGCTTCTTCAAGAATTTCATAGGCTACCGTCCCTTGACCAGCCTGAACATGCGCATCATCAAAAGGATCGATGAAGGTGCGGTTTTCTGTCAATGTAAATTCTTGTGCTGCCTTAGCAGAAGCATCAAAGGTATCCCCAACCAACTTGATTGTCACAAACTCTCCACCGAAAAAGCGAACCTGCCCAATCTTTTGTTGCGGTGTTGTAATGGGCATAAAGATCGTTGCAGGAATCTTCATCTCATTACAAGTGTAGGCGACACCTTGGGCATGATTTCCCGCAGAGGCACAGACTACACCACGCTCGCGTTCTTCTTTTGACAGTTGAGAAATGGCATAATAGGCTCCACGAATTTTAAAAGAGCGAACTCGTTGCGCATTCTCCTTTTTGAGATAAATCTTTGCTTGGTATTTTTCTGATAAATAATGATCATATTCTAGTGGTGTATCAACTACTACACCACTCAAAACTTTGTGGGCTTTCACCACATCTTTTGCACTTAGCATTGTCTCCTCCTCAAATACTGTTCAAGATAAAAAACGAGTTAGGTACCCCCAACTCGCCTTCTGTCTCTCTTTACAAGAATTAATTGTAGATTTTGAATGCGTCGTCGTCGTTTTTACCAACGAAAGGCATTGCTTTACGCAATTCTGCACCAACTTTTTCAATTTCAAGGTTAGCTGCTTGTTCACGGTAAGCAGTTAATTTTGGACGACCAGCCTTGTAGTCATTCACAAAGTCATTTGCAAATTTTCCATTTTGGATATCTGTCAAAACAGCTTTCATGTTTTCTTTAACTTGCTCAGTAATCACACGTGGACCTGATACATAGTCACCGTATTCAGCAGTGTTTGAGATAGATTGACGCATTTTCTTGAATCCACCTTCATAGATCAAGTCAACGATCAATTTCATTTCATGAAGAACTTCAAAGTAAGCCAATTCTGGGGCATAGCCTGCTTCTGTCAAGACTTCAAAACCTGCTTCGATAAGGGCAGTCAAACCACCACAAAGTACGGCTTGTTCACCAAACAAATCTTCTTCAGTTTCTTCTTTGTAAGTTGTTTCAAGCAAACCAACACGAGCTGCCCCAACACCTTTACACCAGTCCATAGCAATGTTTTTAGCATTTCCTGTAGCATCTTGGTAAACTGCGTAAAGAGCTGGCACACCAAATCCTTCTTCGTAAGTACGACGTACCAAGTGTCCTGGTCCTTTAGGAGCACACATGAAGACATCTACATCTGCAGGAACTTTGATAAATTCAAAGTGGATATTGAAACCATGAGCAAATCCAACTGCATTTCCAGCTTCCAAGTTTGGAGCGATTTCTGCTTCGTACAATTCTTGTTGGATTTCGTCTGGTGCCAAGATCATGATAACGTCAGCCAATTTAGTTGCTTCTGCTACTGTGTAAGTGTCAAATCCATCTTCTTTTGCTTTGTCAAAAGATTTACCTGGACGCACACCGATGATGACATCACGACCTGAATCACGCAAGTTTTGCGCATGCGCATGTCCTTGTGAACCATAACCGATTACGGCGATTTTTTTACCGTCAAGCGCTGCTACTTTAACATCTTTTTCGTATTCCATTTGAACTGCCATAGTTTTTCTCTCTTTTCTATTTTTATTGCCTTATAGGCTGGTTAAACAAATTTATGCTGGATTTTATACTCATTGAAAATCAAAGAGTATTAGTCGCGGGTAAATCCAGTTGCACCCGTACGAGCGATATTTTTAATGCCGTATGGTCGAATCACTCGCAATAAAGCTTCACTCTTTTCAGCATTTCCCGTCATCTGGATGGTGATTGAGCTTGGAGCCACATCTACTACCGTTGCTCGGAAAGGTTGGATAATGGCCAAGATTTCTGCACGCTTCTCAGCAGGAGCAGATACTTTTACCAAGATAACTTCTCTTTCCAAGTGTGGTTTATCTGTGATATCTCGAATGCGAATCACATCAATCTGACGATTGAGCTGTTTAATGATTTGCTCTACTTCATCATGAGAAGCTACATCAATAATGATGGTGATGCGAGATACATTGGGGTTCTCTGTCGCACCAACTGAGATACTCTCAATATTGACTTGACGACGAGAAAGGACACCTGTAAAACGATTCAAAACTCCTGAACGGTTTTGTAATCTAGCTGTTAACATTCTACGCATGGAACTGCACCCCCAACATCTCATGATTGCTCTTACCAGCTGGTACCATCGGTAATACCTGTTCCTTACGAGAAATATCCACCTCGATAAACATGGGCACATCCTCCAGAATGACTTCTAGATCCTTCTCTATCGTCTCTGGATTATCAAATTTATAGTTTTTGATGCCGTAGGCCTGTGCCATCAGCTGGAAGTCAGGAAGTGTATCAAAGACTGACTCGGAAGTTCTACCCTCATAGAAGGATTCCTGCCACTGACGAACCATTCCTAGTGAGTGGTTATTCAACATGACAACCTTAATCGGCACCTTGTAGATGTTTAGGATAGCTAGTTCCTGGTTAGTCATTTGGAAGCCACCATCACCGACAAAAAGGATAACTTCTTTTTCTGGATTGGCAATCTTGGCTCCAATAGCTGCAGGAACTCCGAACCCCATGGTACCCAAGCCACCTGAAGTGACTAACTGACGCTCATTTTGGTAAGGATAATACTGAGCTGTCCACATTTGGTGTTGCCCTACGTCTGTGACAACAATGGCATCCCCATTTGTCAACTTACCGATGCGTTCAATAACGGCCTGAGGTTGAACCACACGTTCTTTCTTATCATAAGAACGAACTCGATTCTTGTCCTTGGTGACTTTTTCAATCCACTTTTCAGTATTGTTATGAACAGTTGGTTCTGCCAGTAGCATCTGCAAGGCTTTCTTAGCATCCCCCACTACAGGAATATCTGCACTGATAATCTTACCAATCTCAGCTGGGTCAACGTCGATATGGGCAACCTTAGCATTCTTCGCGAAGGTCTTAGGGTTCCCAGTCAAGCGGTCATCGAAACGGCAACCAATACTAATCATAAAGTCCGCTTCCGTCATTGCAATGTTGGCTGCGAAAGAACCGTGCATGCCTCCCATCCCTAGGAAGAGCGGATGACTCGTTGCAATGGTTCCTTGCCCCAAAAGACTAGTGACTACTGGAATTTGGTAACGTTCAGCAAATTCATTGAGCTCCTTAGAAGCTTCTGCATAGCTGATACCACCACCTGCTAACAAAACAGGTTTCTTAGCTTTTGACAATTGCTTCAAGATTTTCTTGATTTGCATGTCATTCGGATTAAGCGTCGGTTGGTAACTTGGTAAATTCACCTCTGGTGAATAGATGAAATCTGTCTCTAGAGCTGATACATCCTTTGGCAAGTCAATCACAACTGGACCTGGACGACCTGTCGTTGCGATATGGACAGCTTCCGTAATGATACGAGGAATGTCTGCTGTCTCACGAACTTGGTAATTGTACTTAGTGATTGGCATGGTAATCCCCACGATGTCTGCTTCTTGAAAGGCATCTTTCCCAATTCCAGCTCGCGCAACCTGACCTGTAAAGACCAAAAGGGGAACGCTATCGCTCATGGCATCTGCAATCCCTGTAATGGCATTTGTTGCTCCTGGTCCACTCGTGACGACGGCAACGCCCAACTTTCCAGTTGATTTTGCATATCCTTCAGCTTCGTGCAAACAACCTTGTTCATGGCGTCCCAAGATGTGGCGAATGCCTTTAAAATTGTATATCGCATCATACAAAGGTAAGACCGCACCACCAGGATAACCAAAAATGGTATCAATCCCTAAGTCCCGAAGTGTTTCCAAAACTAGGTCCGACCCCGTCTTAGGAGATTCTAAACTGATTTTCTCCATTGTTCCCCTTTCTCTTCTCTTAAAAAAATAGCTTGTTACTATCATACCATTTTTTCAAAAATTTTCAAGGCAAAAGAGTCAATTTTCTGAATTTTCTATCTAAAAGTGTATTTATGAATCTTTTCCTCATTTTTATTAACTTTTCTACGGAATTAGGAACCTTTATTTACTTTAATTTATCAAATTAGAATATTTTCTTTCTGGATAGAATTAGTATTTTTCTCACTTAGCGACCAAATTTGTATACTATATTCAGCAAAAATGAATAGTTAAAGACGAAAAAAGGAAGCCACTAAGTGACTTCCTTCTAGAGTGAGGACTGATTAGTCTTCACCTTTGTTTTTCTTAATGATTTCTTCTTGTACTGACTTAGGTACATCTTCGTAGTGGTCAAATACCATCATGAACGTACCACGTCCTTGAGATGCAGAACGAAGAACTGTTGCGTAACCGAACATTTCAGCAAGTGGAACGTAAGCACGAACGATTTGGCTGTTACCGTGTGCTTCCATACCATCTACACGTCCACGACGAGCAGTTACGTGACCCATAACATCACCAAGGTTTTCTTCTGGAACAGTGATTGTTACAAGCATCATTGGCTCAAGGATAGCTGGTTGTGCTGACTTAGCAGCTTCTTTAAGGGCAAGTGAAGCCGCAATCTTGAAGGCAGTTTCAGATGAGTCGACATCGTGGTATGAACCATCGTAAAGCTTAGCTTTAACGTCAACCATTGGGTAACCTGCAAGAACACCGTTAGCCATAGATTCTACCAAACCTTTTTCAACCGCTGGGATAAATTCACGAGGAACCACACCACCGACGATTGCGTTTTCGAATTCGAATCCTTTACCTTCTTCGTTTGGAGTAAATTCAATCCATACATCACCGAATTGACCTTTACCACCAGACTGACGTTTGAAGAATCCACGTGCTTGAGTAGAAGCGCGGAATGTTTCACGATAAGATACTTGAGGAGCACCTACGTTTGCTTCCACTTTGAACTCACGACGCATACGGTCAACAAGGACGTCAAGGTGAAGCTCACCCATACCTGAGATAACTGTTTCACCAGTTTCAACGTTTGTTTCAACGCGGAATGTTGGGTCTTCTTCAGCCAATTTTTGAAGGGCGATACCCATCTTGTCTTGGTCAGCTTTAGATTTTGGCTCAACCATCAATTGGATAACTGGTTCTGGAACGTTGATTGACTCAAGGATGATTTTAGCTTTTTCATCTGTCAATGAGTCACCAGTTGTTGTGTCTTTCAAACCAACGGCAGCAGCGATATCACCTGAGTAAACAGTGTCAATTTCTTGACGGCTGTTAGCGTGCATTTGAAGGATACGTCCGATACGTTCACGTTTGCCTTTAGAAGTGTTCAATACGTAAGAACCTGATTGAAGAACACCTGAGTATACACGGAAGAATGTCAAACGACCTACGAATGGGTCAGTCATGATCTTGAAGGCAAGAGCTGCGAATGGCTCTTCGTCAGATGCTGGACGAGTTTCTTCTTCGTCTGTATCTGGGTTGATACCTTTGATCGCTGGGATGTCAAGTGGGCTTGGAAGGTAGTCGATAACCGCATCAAGCATCAATTGAACACCCTTGTTCTTGAAGGCAGAACCACACAATACTGGGAAGAATTCAACGTTGATAGTTGCTTTACGGATAGCAGCTTTCAATTCTTCGTTAGTGATTTCTTCACCTTCAAGGTATTTCATCATCAAGTCTTCATCAGTTTCAGCGACTGCTTCCACCAATTTTTCACGGTATTCTTGAGCTTGGTCAAGGTATTCAGCTGGAATATCTTCTTCAAGGATATCTGTACCAAGGTCGTTAGTATAGATTTCAGCTTTCATCTTGATCAAGTCGATGATACCACGGAAGTCATCTTCAGCACCGATTGGCAATTGGATTGGGTGTGCGTTTGCTTGAAGACGGTCGTGAAGTGTGCTTACTGAGTAAAGGAAGTCAGCACCGATTTTGTCCATTTTGTTGGCAAATACGATACGTGGAACTCCGTACTCAGTTGCTTGACGCCAAACTGTTTCAGTTTGAGGCTCAACACCTGATTGTGAGTCAAGAACAGTAACCGCACCGTCCAATACACGAAGAGAACGTTGTACTTCGATTGTGAAGTCCACGTGTCCTGGTGTGTCGATGATGTTTACGCGGTGGTTGTTCCATTGAGCTGTTGTCGCAGCAGATGTGATAGTGATACCACGTTCTTGCTCTTGCTCCATCCAGTCCATTTGTGACGCACCTTCGTGAGTTTCACCGATTTTGTGGATTTTACCAGTGTAGTAAAGAATACGCTCAGTAGTTGTTGTTTTACCGGCATCGACGTGAGCCATGATACCGATATTACGAGTTTTTTCAAGTGAAAATTCGCGTGCCATGAGGTTTGTTTCTCCTATTTATTTTAATTTCTATTCTATTATAACACGATTTTAATAAAAACGGATAGGCAGGACCTACCCGTTCTCAATGTTTATCTTGTTTTTGTTGGTTTCAACTTGTATACAAGTTGAATTGAACTCGGGCTAAAAGCTCAAGTTAACTGATTTGAACCCGAGCGAGGCCCGGTGCAAAAAAGATAAACTGCTTTGTGTTCACGGAACACTGCATCAGTTTCCTATTTTTGCCTTGGGCCTTTGCCGCTCTTAGTATCATTTTATTACCAACGGAAGTGTGCGAAGGCACGGTTAGCTTCAGCCATACGGTGAGTGTCTTCACGTTTCTTAACTGCTGCACCAGTGTTGTTCGCAGCATCCAAGATTTCTTTTGCAAGACGGTCTTGCATTGTGTGTTCACCACGAAGGCGAGCGATGGTTACCAACCAACGAAGTCCAAGTGTTGTACGACGTTCTGGACGAACTTCAACTGGGACTTGGTAGTTAGA
>CABTWF010000034.1:0-19719 GCA_902488495.1 uncultured Streptococcus sp.
GGCTCAAAAAATGTGGTTCAAAGAGCGAAAAGGAATTCCACTTGATTTTTCCTATGCTTGGGATGAAGATTTACATTTGAATTTACGGTTGGATAAATTTAAATATAATGACGAACGTTGGGAGAGTGCAAATTTTAATACAAATATAAACCCTTGGAAGACATTTGAATATGAAAACTTGACATTGGATCTAGAAAATTCTTATGAAAGCGATGGACGTGAGAAAGGTGATTGTTTGCGGATTATTTCCACTCATCTAGATATTCTAACGGTTGATAAGCGAGCGCTCTATATCATGGCGATTGAGGTAGCATCTGCCATTGACGGTCAAATCAGCGAAGACGACAAAGAAACATGGCTGAGTATTGAAGAATTTAAAACGAAACATGCAGACCTGCTGAATTTGACCTACGACGAAGCAGTCGATATTAGTTTGGAAGAACTAGAGGTTATGGAGGCGATTGATGAACCCCTTTGGGATGAATTACACAGAGGATGGGAAGAATACATCAAAATCCATGGTGAACGAATTTATGACGACGAGGAAGACGAGTGAGAATATATAATCCCACCTATTTGAAAGAGAGTGTTGATAGGGGAAAGGCGAATGTTAGATAAAGTAAAACAGTTTAAGTGGTTGATTGTATTGTCCTTGTTCCTATTAGCAATTCCTTTATATTTTACTTACAATCATTTCCGACAATCTAGTGTTTTAAAAGAAGCTTTTGAAAAAAATGAAAGAATTGAAGTTCTGCATCGTTTGACGGCATCAGAAAAATATGCGTCTGACATCCGCAAGGCAGGATACACTATTCCTTCTGACGGAGCTATTCGATTAGATGGGGTTATTTATCCATTAGAAATAGAAGGAGATTTACATTTGAAAATTAGCCCTCCAAAAGAGGATGCTAAGGATTTTCAGTTATTTTTCATCACACAGGTTAATGAAAAACAAACGCATGTAGCTTTTATTTTAGATAAAAATCTGAATTTAATTGATTCTAGTTATTCTCAGCAAAATGATAACGGGAAAAGAGAGATTATTTCTGTCTCACAATCCGAAGAAGCTTACTTGTTGAAAAGTGTTCAAAGCGAGATTGATGACTTCATTAAAAAAATGTATCAAATCTTGTATGGTTAGATTGTTAGAGAAAGTAACTTCTTGCTCAACACAATGCTGTATGAACAACACTTCTATGGTTACTTAGACAGAGGGGGTGAAAAAATGTCAGGACTTAAAAAAATACTAATCGTGATTGGTTCTGTAATTGTCTTAGCTACTGGCTTGAATCTTTATTTTCAGTATCAAAACCACCAAGAACATATGCAATTAAAAACCTCCTTTGAAGAGAGGGACAATATAGTCGTCTTACAACGTTTGATGGCATCAGAAAAATATGCGTCTGACATCCGAAAAGCAGGCTATACTATTCCTCCCGATGGAGCTATTCGCTTGGATGGAGGAATTGACTCCATAGAGATAAAAGGAGACATCGATTTCAAAATATCGCATCCTGGACGGAATGGGGTTACTGCTTATTTTGAAATAGAGATAGATGGTAAAATAACTAGTGCACTATACGAATTGGATAAGAACTTTGATATAACTTCTAGCGCCTATTTTCAAATAAATGAAAAAAATATAAATGAGAGAGTGAACATCTCTCAATCCGAAGAAGAGCGCCTATTAAAAATTATTCAAAGAGAGCTTGTGGCTTTCATGAAAAAGATGTATCAAACCTTGTATGGATAGTTTCCCAGAGAAAGAAGCTTCTTGCTCAACGCAATGCAGTATGAACAACGGGGTGTGTTGGGGGATTTTACTAGAAAAAGATACCGTAGATGAGCTACAAAAAAATTACCCAAGTACTTATAATTTCATTCGAAATATTGAAACAGGTAATCAAGAGTTGAAAAAGATGAGGTGATTAGATGAAGAAGAGAAAATTTGTAATTTTTTCGTTGTTAATAGTTCTATTATTATCTTTCTCTGGTTTTCAATACTATAAATATCAGAGAGTTCACAATATTTTTGATGAAATATACTACGAAGAAAGTGATTATCACAATTATACATTTCTCTGGAAAGGACGAGCTTTTTATAAGTTAAAAGGGTTAAAAATTATCGATAATGGATCTCAAGATTTATATAAACATTCTATTGATTATAAAAGTGTAAATTTACCAAACACTATTCATTCTCTAGGTTATTATTTTTATTTTGGATTTCAGGAGATGACGAAAGTTGGGATAGAAATGCGTTTGAGACTGCCAGATACAGAGACAACCATAAATGTAGATTACCAGTACGATGTAAACAATCAGCAATTAGAACGGTTTATGTGGTACTATGATGATGAGAGTACAGGATATTTTCAGCAATCTCAAATAGAAGCCTTTCTAGTGGAGCATGGAAAGACTGTCGATGAGATTCGCAAGGAAGCAGATAATGTACTCCGTAATAAAGTCCTTAAAGACTGGACCACTATCTACTCTAGTCGTTTTAGCCCAGATAATTGGGGAGAAGTGACAGTTAAGGATATATGGAGAACAGAATAACAAACGGAACGACGAGGCAATAGTTTTATAAAGGTAGCTTGCCATGACAGAGTTCTTAAGAAGATTTTGTAAAAAAAGTTACTTTGGAGTAGTAAATGAGAAATAAAAATAAGTATATCCTTTTTTCCCTATTTTTTCTTTTTTACATTGTATTGTTTATCGTTAAGCCAATCTATCAATATTATTCATTTTCTAATATGGAAGTTAAAAGCAGTATGATTGAATTGATTCAAGATAAATATGAAACGTATTGGAATGGTATTGATAGACATATTCACTTAGAAAAATCGAAAGAGAACGGTCAAAACATAGGAATTAGTTATGTTATTGATAACGATAATCAAATTGAAAGTAAGATTTCATCTAAGGATGGTGAGGTATTATTCAGTTATAACAATAGATTACAGGGAATAAGCGTGTTGAAATTAGTTGGATTCATGAGGAGAAGCAACTTAGTTATGCTGGAGAATACTGGAAATTGGTAGCCGATAATAATACGATTATCGAAAGTAGGACGGGAACTTCAGTAATTGTTTGGGAACAACGCTCGGACAACGCGATGAATCAGTTACATACAGTTGTGAATCAGATGAGAAAGATAGTTTTAAATCATTTGCTTCAGAAAATTTTGTACTATTCGATAGCCTTGGTCTGCTTTCTTTTGGGTTGGAAAATATACTCTCTTTTAAGGAGGGATTGAAGGCCACAGATCTTCTGAATTTTAATAGTGATGAGAGAGGAAAACTAAAATGCTAACACCATTGTTATTTATTGTGTCTTTATTTCTACTTTTACGGCACTTTAAAAGCAGTCTCTCAAGAATGACCATCGGATTGTTGTATGGTTCGTTTGCGGCAGTCTTTATTTGTGTGTTTTTAAATGCTGGTAAGTACACTCTGCAACCTGGTCAAAGTGTTCAATTGAGAGTTTATCCCAATACAGATCAGCTAGAGTATAATTCGGAACTACATTTTAAAAAATTAGATGATGCGAAGTTAAAATTGTCCGGTCGAAAAGGATGGGGTATGAAAGGTAGTAATACAGTTTATAATGTAGAGAAGCAGTCAATAACTGAGATTATTATTTCCAAAGATGGCACAGAGCGCAAAGACTTACCAAACGATAAGAATAAAAGTATCTATTTAGAAAGTGATGGAATAGTGGTTCAAGGAGAAATAAAGGAAGTATTTGGTGTGACAGAAGAAACTCCCTATACGATCACGATCACCAATGTAGACGACAAGCCAGCACACTTTGAAGCTCAAGTGGTGGATAGGTAAGTTTAAGTAAGCCTAGATGGTTGCCATTTGTTTGGTGATGGAGGTTTATTTTGACTTTTGATGGCTATCTGGTTGTTGCTTTCAAATATGCAAGAGAGAATCTAGTGGCGAATGCTAGTCAAAATTTCAATAAAAGGATTTAAACAACCCCAATCCCGCAGTTGGAGAGTAAAATGTTAAATAAAATGAAAAACTATTATAAAAACAAACCAACTCAAGCTGTCTTAATGCTTACAGTTCTTATTTGGTCAGTATATAAGATTGGTGCGACCAGTTTGGCAAGTAACTCTGCATTGACTAAGGAATTCATGCATAGTCGGTATGTTATGGTTTGGCCAATGGTAGATAAGAAAGTGAAATTATACCACTATGCGGAAGAATGGACTAATGACGTTTTAGTTGGAATGATGCATTTAGACTATGGGAATATTAGAATAACTAGTTTTCCTAAAAAATGGGAGAGTGAAGCTGAAGTATACTATACGCTGTCTCAGGATGAGTATGCTGATAGAGTATATTTTTTCTTAGACGAGCCAATTTCCAAAGCCTATATCAGCAGTTTAGAACAAAATTATTATTTGATTTCAAAGAATGCAGTTGCTATTAAAGAGGAAACAGGTAAGACGGTTGAACAGTTAGTTCAAGAAGTGGGGAATGCAAGGAAAAACTTCTTATCAGCTCTTGGAAAGATGAAAATCCTTCGTTTGGTCTATTTAATTCTTCGTATGATAGTATTGTTGCAGTTTATCAGGTGGTCGGGTCAGCGTAGAAAAAGGAAAGAGAACGAAATTTTGCAGAATGGATAGATCTCCAAAAAGGTTTGATGATGAAGAGCTTCCAAACAATCAAAAAGACATTAATTTAGTACGGGATGGAATTGTTGTCAGTCACAAAGGGGAAAAAGTTTTTAATGTAACCAATAACAAGTCCTACACAATAACCATCACCAATGCAGACGACAAACAGGCGCACTTTGAAGCTCAAGTGGTGGATAGGTAGAATTTCAGCTCTCAAATGAGGGCTTTTTTAGATACAAGTTTCAAAAAAGAAGCAAATATGATATACTAAAGAACGAGTATTCTATTAGAATTAGGACAAGCAATATGAAACAAACGATTATTCTTTTATACGGTGGGCGTAGTGCAGAGCGTGAAGTCTCTGTCCTTTCAGCTGAAAGTGTCATGCGAGCGGTAAACTACGACCGTTTCACAGTCAAGACCTTCTTTATCAGTCAGTCAGGTGATTTTATCAAAACGCAAGAATTTAGCCAGACTCCAGGTCAAGAGGATCGTCTTATGACCAATGTGACTATTGACTTGGACAAGAAAATAGCGCCAAGTGCCATCTACGAAGAAGGTGCAGTAGTCTTTCCAGTTCTTCATGGTCCGATGGGAGAGGATGGCTCTGTTCAAGGATTTCTTGAAGTTTTGAAAATGCCTTATGTCGGCTGCAATATCTTGTCATCCAGTCTTGCCATGGATAAAATCACGACCAAGCGTGTCTTAGAATCTGTCGGGATTGCTCAAGTTCCTTATGTGGCTATCGTCGAAGGGGATGATGTGACTGCTAAAATCGCTGAAGTTGAAGAAAAATTGACTTATCCAGTCTTCACGAAGCCATCAAACATGGGTTCAAGTGTCGGTATTTCTAAGTCTGAAAACCAAGAAGAACTCCGCCAAGCTTTGGAACTTGCCTTCCAATATGACAGCCGTGTCTTGGTAGAGCAAGGGGTGAATGCGCGTGAAATCGAGGTTGGTCTCTTGGGCAACTACGATGTTAAGAGCACCTTGCCAGGTGAAGTGGTCAAGGATGTTGCCTTTTATGACTATGATGCCAAGTATATCGATAACAAGATTACCATGGATATCCCAGCTAGAATCAGTGATGATGTGGTAGCTGTCATGCGTCGAAATGCAGAAACAGCCTTCCGTGCAATTGGTGGCCTCGGTCTGTCTCGTTGTGATTTCTTCTATACAGATAGGGGCGAGATTTTCCTAAACGAGCTGAATACCATGCCAGGTTTTACCCAGTGGTCTATGTATCCACTACTTTGGGACAATATGGGAATCAGCTACCCAGAACTAATTGAGCATTTGGTTGATCTTGCTAAGCAAAGTTTTGACAAACGCGAAGCGCATTTGCTATAAAATGAAAGAGAGGGTAGGAGTTAGAACCATCACTGTTAGGTGAGTCGAGTTCTTGGACTTCACCCCTTTTTAAAGGAGTAGAAATGAAATTAACAATCCATGAAGTCGCCCAAGCTGTTGGAGCTAAAAATGATGTTAGTCTTTTTGCGGATGCTCAGTTAGAAAAAGCTGAATTTGACAGTCGTTTGATTGCTGCAGGGGACTTATTTGTGCCACTCAAAGGTGTGCGCGACGGTCATGACTTTATCGAAACAGCTTTTGAAAATGGTGCAGTAGTAACCTTATCCGAGAAAGAGGTTGCAAATCATCCCTACATTCTAGTAGATGACGTGTTGTCTGCCTTTCAAACTCTCGCAGCCTACTATCTTGCAAAGACAGCTGTTGATGTCTTTGCTGTTACAGGTTCAAATGGCAAGACAACGACCAAGGATATGTTGGCCCATTTGCTTTCTACAAACTATAAAACCTACAAAACGCAAGGCAATTACAATAACGAGATTGGCCTTCCTTACACAGTTCTCCACATGCCTGAAGGAACAGAAAAGTTGGTCTTGGAGATGGGGCAGGATCACTTGGGGGATATCCATCTCTTGTCTGAATTGGCTCATCCTAAGACAGCCATTGTGACCTTGGTTGGAGAGGCTCATTTGGCCTTTTTCAAAGACCGTTCGGAAATCGCCAAAGGAAAAATGCAGATTGCTGATGGTATGGCTCCGGGTTCTGTTCTCTTAGCACCAGTCGATCCGATTGTCGAGGACTACTTGCCAGCTGATAAAAAGTTGGTCCGTTTTGGGCCAGGAGCTGAGTTAGAAGTCACAGACTTGATTGAGCGCAAGGATAGTCTGACCTTTAAGGCTAATTTTTTGGGACAAGCCCTCGATTTGCCAGTGACAGGTAAGTACAATGCCACCAATGCTATGATTGCTGCTTATGTGGCTCTACAAGAAGGAGTTTCAGAGGAGCAAATTCGTCAGGCCTTCCAAGATCTTGAATTGACGCGTAACCGTACCGAGTGGAAGAAAGCAGCCAATGGAGCAGATATTCTGTCTGACGTATACAATGCTAATCCGACTGCTATGAAGTTGATTTTGGAGACATTTTCTGCCATTCCAGCCAACGAAGGGGGCAAGAAAATCGCTGTCTTAGCGGACATGAAGGAACTCGGCGATCAGTCTGTTCAACTCCATAACCAGATGATTTTGAGTCTGTCACCAGATGTGCTGGATACCGTGATTTTCTACGGAGAAGACATTGCAGAATTGGCTCAACTTGCCAGTCAAATGTTCCCAATCGGTCACGTTTTCTACTTCAAAAAAACAGCTGACGAGGACCAATTTGAAGACCTAGTCAAGCAGGTTAAGGAAAGCCTCGGTGCCAATGACCAAATTTTGCTTAAAGGCTCTAACTCCATGAATCTAGCCAAGTTGGTAGAAAGCTTAGAAAATGAATGCAAGTGATTTTGCCAAGTATCTGCAAAGAATGTTAGCCATTACGGATACTGGATTAACCTTTACAAAAGATCCGTTTGACCGTGAGCGCTACGAGGACTTGCGAATCCTGTTATCTGAAATGTTGAATCAGGTATCAGACCTCGATGCAGAAGAAGTGGCAGAAGTCTTGAAACCAACGTCCGCTTATGCAACTCCTCTGATGGACGTCCGTGCTTGGATTGTTGAGGATGAAAAAGTCTGTTTAGTTAGAGGAAAAGGGGAGGATAGTTGGGCTTTGCCAGGTGGATTTGGTGAAGTCGGCTACTCTCCAACCGAAAATATTCTCAAAGAAATTGAAGAAGAAACCGGTTTTACAGCAAAAACTGAAAGGTTACTTGCAGTTTTTGATACCAATCGTTTCCAACTACAGAGCAAACAATATGCTAAGTTTGTCTTTGAATGCCAACTTCTTGACGGACAATTTCAAGAAAATCAAGAAATTGCTGACCTTCAATTTTTTGCCATTGACCAATTGCCAGCCTTATCTGAAAAACGCATCACCAAGGAGCAAATGGAGATTCTTTGGCAAGTTTATAAAGGACAAAGAGACCAATATGTCGATTAGTTTATGCTAGAGAAGTCGACAAATCAAAAAAGGGTATCTGCAAGGTGCATTTCTACAATACAAATGATATAATAGGGTGCGAATTTAAGACGCAAGTATTCTATGCATGGCATGGAATCAAGTTTTTCAAAAAATTTAAAAGCTGGGGAAAGTGAATTTTATACTGCCTCTAGCTAGATGAACGAGGAATAGAATATGAATTTGTGGGATAAATTATTTACCACACAGATATCAGAACCACCCCAGTTTGAACTCCACTGGTACATTGGTTTGTTATGTTTACTGGCGCTTACTTTCTATGCTTCTTATCGTTTTCGCGATAAAGTGGCTTACCAGCGTTTTATTCAGATCCTTCAGTCTGTTCAACTGATTGTTCTGTATAGCTGGTATTGGGGCAATCTCATGCCTCTATCAGAAAGTTTACCCTTCTATCATTGCCGTATCGCCATGTTTGTAATGCTCTTGATTCCAGGGACATCCAAGTACAAACAATACTTCGCCCTTTTAGGAACTTTTGGAGCAACAGCGGCACTGGCTTACCCACTCTTTGATCCCTACCCATTTCCACACGTGACCATTTTGTCTTTCATTATCGGACATGTTGCCCTTTTAGGAAATGCGCTTCTATACTTGTTTAGAAACTATCAACCTTCCCTTCTTGATTTGAAGAATGTGGCTGTGATTACCTTCGCCTTAAATGGCTTGATATGGGTTGTCAATTTAGTTGTAGGTGGGGATTATGGATTTTTAAACAAACCACCACTTGTTGGAAGCTTCGGCCAACCCTTAAATTATCTCATTGTTTCGACTGTTATCGTAATAGCAATTCGCTTAACAGGGAAATTAGTAGAAAATTTTTTACAACAAAAATCGGAAGAATTTATTCAAGAGAAGATCTAAAATGATCTTCTCTTTTTTGGATTTTTAAGAAACAGAAAGGAAATTGTGAACGTTAACTTCAAATAATCTCTTAGAAGAAGAATTTTTCTAGAATTTTCTCAAAAAACATGCAGGAATTTTATCAAAAACTAAGCACGATTGGATTTTTTGTGTTATAATATTCTTTGAATAGCTATGCCCAAACATAGTTATTAAATAGAAGTGAGAAACTTGGAAGACAGAGAGGATGCGATGTAATGACTAGAGATGGTTTTTTTACAGGCTTAGATATCGGAACTAGCTCGATTAAAGTGCTAGTAGCTGAGCATAGAGATGGTGAAGTAAATGTAATTGGTGTTAGCAATGCCAAAAGTAAAGGTGTAAAAGACGGAATTATTGTTGATATTGAAGCAGCTGCTTCAGCAATCAAATCCGCAATCACACAGGCAGAAGAGAAAGCTGGTATTTCTATTAAGTCTGTTAACGTTGGCCTTCCAGCAAACCTCTTGCAGGTTGAACCAACACAAGGAATGATTCCTGTAACTTCAGATACCAAAGAAATCACGGATCAAGATGTTGAAAATGTTGTCAAATCAGCTTTGACAAAGAGCATGACTCCTGATCGTGAAGTGATTACCTTTATTCCAGAAGAATTCATCGTGGATGGATTCCAAGGCATCCGTGACCCTCGTGGTATGATGGGTGTCCGCTTGGAAATGCGTGGTCTGCTTTACACAGGTCCTCGTACGATTCTACACAATCTTCGCAAGACAGTTGAGCGTGTGGGTATCCATGTTGATAATGTGATTATTTCACCTTTGGCAATTGTGAATTCCGTTCTCAATGAAGGCGAACGCGAATTTGGTGCAACTGTTATTGATATGGGTGGAGGTCAGACTACTGTGGCGACTATCCGCAACCAAGAATTGCAGTTCACTAACATCTACCAAGAAGGTGGAGATTACGTTACTAAAGACATTTCTAAAGTCTTGAAAACATCTCAAAAAATTGCAGAAAGTTTGAAACTGAACTATGGTGAAGCTTACGTTCCACTTGCAAGTAACGAAACTTTCCAAGTTGAAGTAATTGGTGAAGTAGAACCTGTTGAAGTAACAGAAAGCTACTTGGCAGAAATTATCTCAGCACGCATCAAACATATCTTTGACCAAATCAAACAAGAGTTGGAAAGAAGACACTTGTTAGATTTGCCAGGAGGTATCGTCCTTATCGGTGGAAATGCAATTTTGCCAGGAATTGTTGAATTAGCCCAAGAAGTATTTGGTGTTCGAGTAAAACTTTATGTACCAAATCAAGTTGGAATTCGCAACCCTGCATTTGCACATGTGATTAGCTTGTCTGAGTTTGCTGGTAAATTGACAGAAGTCAATCTTCTTGCACAAAAAGCAGTTAAAGGAGATGAATTCCTTCGTCAAAAACCAATTAACTTTGGCATTCCAAATCAACGTTTGAATCCAGTAGCGCAACCAAGTCCAGCACAAGCAGCTCCAGCTGAAACTGTGCAGGAAGCTCCAGTTGCTCCGAAGGAAGAATTCCAAGCAAGTTCTCAAAGTAAACCGAAGCTAACAGAACGTTTCCGTGGTTTGATCGGAAGCATGTTTGATGAATAAAAGAGGATAAGAAATTATGACATTTTCATTTGATACAGCAGCAGCTCAAGGCGCAGTTATTAAGGTAATTGGTGTCGGTGGTGGTGGTGGTAACGCCATTAACCGCATGGTTGACGAAGGTGTTGCTGGTGTAGAATTTATCGCAGCCAACACTGATGTGCAAGCTCTTAGCAGTACGAAAGCAGAAACAGTTATCCAACTTGGTCCAAAATTGACTCGTGGTTTGGGTGCAGGAGGTCGTCCAGAAGTTGGACGTAAAGCTGCAGAAGAAAGTGAAGAAGCTTTGACGGAAGCTATCACTGGAGCGGACATGGTCTTTATCACTGCAGGTATGGGTGGTGGATCTGGTACAGGTGCAGCCCCTGTTATTGCACGTATCGCTAAAGATCTTGGTGCTCTTACAGTTGGTGTCGTGACACGTCCTTTCGGATTTGAAGGAAGCAAACGTGGCCAGTACGCTGTAGAAGGAATCAACGAACTTCGCGAGCATGTTGATACTTTGTTGATTATCTCTAACAACAACTTGCTTGAAATTGTTGATAAGAAAACGCCACTTCTTGAAGCTCTTAGCGAAGCAGATAACGTTCTTCGCCAAGGTGTTCAAGGGATTACTGACTTGATCACAAACCCAGGATTGATTAACCTTGACTTTGCTGATGTGAAAACTGTAATGGCCAACAAAGGAAATGCTCTTATGGGTATCGGTATCGGTAGTGGTGAAGAACGCGTTGTTGAAGCGGCTCGTAAAGCAATTTACTCTCCACTTCTTGAAACAACTATCGATGGTGCAGAGGATGTCATCGTCAACGTTACTGGTGGTCTTGACTTGACCTTGATTGAAGCAGAAGAAGCTTCAGAAATTGTCAACCAAGCAGCTGGCCAAGGTGTAAACATCTGGCTTGGAACATCAATTGACGAAAGCATGAAGGATGAAATCCGTGTTACAGTTGTAGCGACAGGTGTTCGTCAAGAGCGCGTGGAAAAAGTAGTTGGAGCTCGTAACAACCAACCAGTTGGACGTCCATCAACTAAAGCGCCACAAGCACACACATTTGACCGTCAATTCGACTTGGAAGAGACAGCAGAATTGCCTAAATCAAGCCCTCGTCGCTTTGAAACAAACCAAGCGTCTGCATTTGGAGACTGGGACTTGCGTCGTGAGTCGATTGTTCGTCAAACAGATCCAGTTGTTTCACCAGTAGAACGCTTCGAAACACCAGTTTCACAAGATGAAGATGAATTGGATACACCTCCATTCTTCAAAAATCGTTAATCAATGAATTTGAAAAAAAATACTGAATTAGTTTTTCAGCAAATAGCTGATGCTAGTCAAGAAGCCAACCGTGCTCTAGATGCTGTTTCAGTAATCGCAGTGACAAAGTATGTAGATGTACAAACAGCGGAAGCCTTGCTTCCGCTTGGTGTCCGTCATATAGGTGAAAATCGAGTCGATAAATTTTTAGAAAAATATCAGGCCTTGAAAGATTACCCAGTTACTTGGCATTTAATAGGAACACTACAGAGACGGAAAGTGAAAGAAGTAATCCCATATGTGGATTACTTTCATGCTTTAGACTCCCTAAAGTTAGCCCAGGAAATTCAAAAGAGAACAGATCATGTTATCAAGTGTTTCTTGCAGGTCAATATTTCTGGGGAAGAAAGCAAGCATGGGTTTTCAAAAGAAGAATTGCTAGAACTTTTGCCAGAATTGGCTAAGTTAGATCAGATTGAGTATGTTGGTTTAATGACCATGGCTCCTTTTGAGGCAGACAGTGATGAATTGAAAGAAATTTTCAAGGATACGCAGGCTCTGCAAGCAGAAATTAGAGAAAAACAAATCCCTAATATGCCGATGACGGAGCTAAGCATGGGAATGAGTCGTGATTTTAAAGAAGCGATTCAGTTCGGCTCAACCTTTGTTCGAATCGGTACAGCATTTTTTAAATAGGAGAGAGCTATGTCTTTAAAAGATAGATTCGATAAATTTATAGATTATTTTACAGAAGACGGAGAAGAAACGACTAACTACCAGACTCAACAAGAGGAAACAGTTAGCCCATCCATCTCATCTTCTAAAGAATTACCAGCACCTGCTCAGTCAGGATCAGCTAAAGATGCAAATATCACTCGTCTTCATGCGCGTCAGCAAGAATTGGCAATGCAAAGCCATCGTTCAGATGAGAAAGTGACAATTGATGTTCGCTATCCAAGAAAATATGAAGATGCAACTGAGATTGTTGATTTGTTGGCTGGAAATGAAAGTATTTTGATTGATTTCCAATACATGACAGAGGTACAAGCCCGTCGTTGCCTTGATTACTTGGATGGAGCCCGTCATGTCTTGGCTGGAAATATGAAAAAAGTCGCGAGTACGATGTATCTATTGACTCCTGTCAACGTTATCGTGAATATTGAAGATATCAAACTTCCAGATGAATCACAAAGCGCTGAGTTTGGTTTTGATATTAAACGAAATAGAGCAAGATAATGATTTTCTTAATTCGTTTAATCCAAAATGCGGTTAGCATTTACTCGATCATTCTCGTTGCATTTGCTCTTCTTTCATGGTTTCCAAATGCCTATGAAAGCCAGCTAGGTCGCTTAGTTATCAGACTTGCTCGCCCAGTTATTGAGCCTCTTCGTAAGCTCAATCTACAATTTGCTGGTCTTGATTTTACGGTTTGGGCGGCGCTGATTTTGATTCAGTTTGTTGGAAATATCTTAACACGACTAGTCCTATTACTATGACAGTAAATCGAGCCATTTATCAGCATTTTTCCCAAGATGATATTCCTTTTATTGATAAGGGATTAGAGTGGATCAAGCGGGTAGAAGATACATATGCACCGGTGCTTACTCCATTTATCAATCCCCATCAGGAACAGATCTTGAGGGTGCTAGCTGGGACATATGGACTGGGTTGCCAAAGTAGTGGTGATTTTTTTCCGACTGAATCGGTTCGTGTTCTTCTCTATCCAGATTACTTCGGACCGGAGATATCAGACTTTGAAATGGCCTTGTTGGAAATTTGCTATCCGAGTAAGTTTGAGCAACTGAGTCATGGAAAAATATTGGGAACAATCATCAACCAACTAGGAATTGACCGTAAATTATTTGGTGATATCTTGGTAGATGAAAAGAGAGCACAGATTTTTGTCAATCGTGATTTCATTCCTCTTTTTCAGGATGGAATAAGAAAGATTGGCAGACTTCCTGTATCGCTGGAGGAACGTCCTTTTACCGATAGGATTTTGTCTAAAATTGATTATAGAGAACGAGAAATTTTAGTTTCGAGTTTTCGATTGGATGCCCTCTTATCAAGTGCCTTGAAATTATCTAGAAATCAAGCTAGTCAACTGATAGAAAAAAAATCTGTCCAGGTGAACTATCATCTGGTTGAAAAAAGTGATTACCAGGTTGCAGTTGGTGATTTGATCAGTGTGAGAAAGTTTGGTCGTCTAAAAGTTGTCAAAGACAATGGACAGACCAAAAAGGATAAGAAAAAACTAACAGTCCGGCTACTTTTAAGCAAGTGAGAAAAAATATGTCGATTACACCACAAGAAATAAGTGATAAAGCTTTCTCAAGAACATTCAGAGGCTACAATCAGGAAGAAGTTGACCTCTTTCTAGATAAGATTTACTTTGAATTAGAGGAGATGATTCGATACAAAGATGAAACTGAACTCTATATCAAAAAACTAGAAGAACGTCTTTCCTATTATACGAATGATATTCCTAAGAGAACAGTAACAAGCGAGCAAGAACCAGAAGCAATTAATGATTCTATTTTTTATTAAGTAAGTGAGGAAAAGTATGCCAATTACATCGTTAGAAATTAAAGATAAAACCTTTGGTACAAGATTTAGAGGTTTTGATCCAGAAGAAGTAGATGAATTTCTAGATATCGTTGTTCGTGACTACGAAGACTTGGTTCGTAGCAATCACGAAAAAGAAACACGCATCAAGAATTTGGAAGAACGTTTGTCTTACTTTGATGAAATGAAGGATTCCTTGAGCCAATCAGTTTTGATTGCCCAGGATACTGCTGAACGTGTCAAACAAGCTGCTCAAGAACGTTCAAACAATATTATTCAACAAGCTGAACAAGACGCTCAGCGTTTGCTCGAAGAAGCGAAATACAAGGCAAACGAAATTCTCCGTCAGGCAACAGATAATGCTAAGAAAGTTGCTGTTGAGACTGAAGAATTGAAGAACAAGAGCCGTGTATTCCATCAGCGTCTTAAATCAACGATTGAAAGTCAGTTAGCTATTGTTGAATCATCTGATTGGGAAGATATTCTTCGCCCAACAGCTACTTATCTTCAGACAAGTGATGAAGCCTTTAAAGAGGTGGTTGGTGAAGTTCTTGGTGAATCCGTATCTTTACAACCAGAGGAAGAACCAATTGATATGACTCGTCAATTCACTCCAGAAGAGGTAGCAGAGTTGCAAGCTCGTATCGAGGCTGGCAATAAAGAATTGGCTGAATTCGAAGCCCAACAAAATCAACATACAGAAGAACTTGTCCAGCATGAAGAGTCAGTTGAAGTAGAAGCTACTGCAGCAACTGAGGAAGATGCAAACAAAGAATCTGTTCTTATCCTATAAGAAAATGTGAGAACAAGATCGAACCAACTATATTTTCAGCGAGCGGGAGATGGTGAGAGTCCTGCAATCCCTAGTGGTTAGATTATCCTCTCAAGCAATCCAGTCTGAAAGCAGTAAGACTGGACGTTCCCCACGTTACGGGAAAAGAGGAAAAGAGACGCTGTCTTTTTTCGAACAAAGGTGGTACCACGATTTTCGTCCTTTTTTGCGAGTCGTGGTTTTTATTTTGTCTATATAATAAAGGAGATATAATGAAACTCAAAGATACCCTTAATCTTGGAAAAACTGAATTTCCAATGCGTGCCGGTCTTCCAACCAAAGAGCCAGTTTGGCAAAAAGAATGGGAAGAAGCAAAACTTTACCAACGTCGTCAAGAATTGAACCAAGGAAAACCGCATTTTGTCTTGCATGATGGCCCTCCATACGCAAACGGAAATATCCACGTTGGACATGCCATGAATCATATCTCAAAAGATATCATCATTCGTTCTAAGTCTATGTCAGGTTTTAACGCACCTTATATCCCAGGTTGGGATACTCATGGTCTGCCAATCGAGCAAGTTTTGGCAAAGCAAGGTGTTAAGCGCAAAGAAATGGACTTGGTTGAGTACTTGAAACTTTGCCGTGACTACGCTCTTTCTCAAGTTTATAAACAACGTGATGATTTCAAGCGCTTGGGGATGTCAGGTGACTGGGAAAATTTATATGTGACTTTAACTCCAGACTATGAAGCAGCCCAAATCCGTGTATTTGGTGAGATGGCTAATAAAGGCTATATCTACCGTGGTGCAAAACCAGTTTACTGGTCATGGTCATCTGAGTCAGCCCTTGCTGAAGCGGAAATTGAATACCATGACTTACTTTCAACTTCCCTTTACTATGCTAACCGTGTCAAAGACGGGAAAGGTGTTCTAGATACAGATACTTATATCGTAGTCTGGACAACAACTCCATTTACCATCACAGCTTCTCGTGGGTTGACAGTTGGTGCGGATATTGATTACGTAGTCGTACAACCAGCTGGTGAATCTCGTAAGTTTGTGGTTGCTTCAGAATTGTTGAACAGTTTGTCTGAGAAATTTGGCTGGGCTGATGTTCAGGTCTTGGCGACCTATCGTGGGCAAGAACTCAACCACATCGTGACAGTCCACCCATGGGATACAGCAGTAGATGAACTGGTAATCCTTGGTGACCACGTTACGACTGACTCTGGTACAGGTATCGTCCATACAGCCCCTGGTTTTGGTGAGGACGACTACAATGTCGGTGTTGCCAACGGCCTTGAAGTTGCTGTAACAGTTAACGAACGCGGGATTATGATGGCAAATGCTGGCTCTGACTTCGAAGGTCAATTCTATGACAAGGTGGTACCAACGGTTATCGAGAAACTTGGTAATCTGCTCCTTGCTCAAGAAGAAATCTCTCACTCATATCCATTTGACTGGCGTACCAAGAAACCAATCATCTGGCGTGCTGTTCCACAGTGGTTTGCTTCTGTATCTAAATTCCGCCAAGAAATCTTGGATGAAATTGAAAAAGTGAAGTTCCACTCAGAATGGGGGAAAGTTCGTCTTTACAATATGATTCGTGACCGTGGCGACTGGGTTATCTCTCGTCAACGTGCTTGGGGTGTTCCGCTTCCAATCTTCTACGCAGAAGATGGTACAGCTATCATGACAGCTGAAACGATTGAACATGTAGCTCAACTCTTTGAGGAACACGGCTCTATCATCTGGTGGGAACGTGATGCCAAAGACCTCTTGCCAGAAGGATTTAGCCACCCAGGTTCACCAAATGGTGAGTTCAAAAAAGAAACAGATATCATGGACGTTTGGTTTGACTCAGGTTCATCATGGAATGGTGTTTTGGTCAATCGTCCAAATCTGACTTACCCAGCAGATCTTTACCTAGAAGGTTCTGACCAATACCGTGGTTGGTTCAACTCATCACTTATCACATCTGTTGCTAATCATGGCGTAGCTCCTTACAAACAAATCTTGTCACAAGGTTTTACCCTTGATGGTAAAGGTGAGAAGATGTCTAAATCCCTTGGGAATACCATTGCTCCAAGCGATGTTGAAAAACAATTTGGTGCGGAAATCTTGCGTCTCTGGGTGACAAGTGTTGACTCAAGCAACGACGTGCGTATCTCTATGGATATCTTGAGCCAAGTCTCTGAAACTTACCGTAAGATCCGTAACACTCTTCGTTTCTTGATTGCTAACACATCTGACTTTAATCCAGCTGAAGATGCAGTCGCTTACGATGAACTTCGTTCAGTTGACAAGTACATGACCATTCGCTTTAACCAGCTTGTCAAGACCATTCGTGATGCCTATGCGAACTTTGAATTCTTAACCATCTACAAGGCCTTGGTAAACTTTATCAACGTTGATTTATCAGCCTTCTACCTTGACTTCGCTAAAGACGTTGTTTACATCGAAGGTGCCAAATCACTGGAACGTCGTCAAATGCAAACAGTCTTCTATGACATTCTTGTCAAAACCACCAAACTCTTGACACCAATCCTTCCTCACACAGCAGAGGAAATCTGGTCCTATCTTGAGTTTGAAGCTGAAGAATTCGTTCAATTGTCAGAATTACCAGAAGCGGAAACTTTTGCCAACCAAGAAGAAATCCTGGATACCTGGGCAGCATTCATGGACTTCCGTGGACAAGCTCAAAAAGCCTTAGAAGAAGCGCGTAATGCAAAAGTAATCGGGAAATCACTCGAAGCACACTTGACAGTTTACCCAAATGAAGTGGTGAAAACTCTTCTTGGAGCAGTAGACAGCAATGTGGCTCAACTCTTGATCGTGTCTGAATTGACCATCGCTGAAGGTACAGCTCCAGAGAGTGCAGTAAGCTTTGAAGATGTTGCCTTTACAGTTGAACGCGCTGCAGGTGAAGTATGTGACCGCTGCCGTCGTATCGATCCAACTACTGCAGAACGTAGCTACCATGCAGTTATCTGTGACCACTGTGCAAGCATCGTAGAAGAAAACTTTGCGGACGCTGTCGCAGAAGGATTTGAAGCCAAATAATCAGATTAGAAATATGTTTTCTCATAGTTTAAGATGAGATGAAAAGGAAAAAGAGAGGAAGTCATTTCTCTCTTTTTTGCTAGAAAAAGTTTAGGACAAAGATGCAGAAATCTAATAATTTTGGGGCTCGTTTTAAGTTGATTTTTGAGATTTTTTTAAAAAGAGGAGTCGTGTTTTGGTACTTTTCAAAAGCAGGTGTTGTTTCTAAAAATCGCGACAAATAATTTGAATAATCAAGTGAAATCAGGTAGAATAGAAAGGATTGAATAATATATTGAAAAGGAAATCTTTAGAATGAAACATCAGTTTTATGGAGAAAAACGACAGCGCTTTTCTTTCCGCAAGTTGTCCGTTGGGCTCGTTTCGGCGGCTATTGGAAGCTTCTTTTTGAGTGGGCAAATAACTGGGGACTTGACTTCTGTAAAGGCAGCAGAAATTCAAAGTCAGCAGTCTGCTCAGGTCAAATACCACTACGTAGTGGAGTCTGAATTGACGGAGGCAGAGAAGAGTGCCTTGATAAGGGAGATTCCAAAGCATGTTGAGGATGCTTCAGAGACCTATTACTTAGTTTATCGTCCGACTACTCAAGGGGATTCGTCTGGAGTATTCCCTAAGACAGGTCACTCCAGCCTTAGGGAATCAACTTTTACAGCGATAGGTCTTGCATTACTAGTGCTTGTAGTTGTTAGAGGCAGAAATGGGAAGAGGTATTTATCTTCGATCTTGTTGGTAACTGGAATGGGATCCATACTGCTATCTCCAACAGTCTTAGCAGTGACGAATATCGAACTTGCGGCATATAATCAAAGTCTTAACTTGGGTCTTGGAGATGCACTGCCAGCGCCATTGAAAATTGACGGTTACGACTATATCGGTTATCTAAAGAATGAAGAACAAAATGATAGTCATTTAGCTCATTCTGCTCATAAGGAAAATCCGACACTTGACTTGGAGAAAGAGAAGGGAAGTGAACTTAAACCGAGTGAAACAAATCTTGATATGAAAGAGATTGTTTCAGATAAGGGGGATGCTTTAACTGAGGAAGAAAGAGAAGCTATAGCTGCCAAGGAGAGAGAGTCTGCTCGTCTAAGCACCGTTTATGACTTGCCAGAACTAAAAATTAGCGAGCAGGAGTCAGTTCAAGAACTTCCTTATCAGACAAAATACCAGTATTCTGATGAATTGGCTCAAGGGCAATCAAAAGTCATACAATCAGGTGTTCGAGGTCAACGTACAGTAGTGACTCGTCATTATCGTGAGAATCAAGAAATCGTAAAAAGCGAAATGATTTCTGATCAAGTGACGCTTGAACCTGTTTCTGAAATTATTTTAGTTGGAACAGCTCCAACTAACTCGATACCAAAAGAAACTCCAGTTCACGAAGTTCCGGAATTGTCAGAATATGGTACAACTCCAGAAACAGCGCCTGTTCGCGAAGTTCCAGAACTGACGGAATATGGTACAACTCCAGAAACAACGCCTGTTCATGAAGTTCCAGAACTGACAGAATATGGCAC